>JAYTHA010000116.1:0-3511 GCA_043732935.1 Candidatus Tayloriibacteriota bacterium | reverse complement strand
AAAAAACGACCTTTAATAAGGTTGAAAGAGTACCTCGGAAGGTCTTATGGACGCCTTCTGTCTCTGGCCTTATGTCTCATACATTATCAGAGGTCGCTTATATAGTCAATTAAATTTATTTAAGTTTTTTAAGTCTATTTTTAATTTGTTTAATATGTCTTTCTGGTTTCAGATTTTCTGGCATTTCACCGCCGATATCTTTTATTGTCTGTCTGACCTTTTTACCTACATCAAAGTGAGTTCTTTGGGCATTCAGATCTCCCTTAATATTTTCTTTCTTTAATTTATCATCTGTTTGAGTAATTCTAAAAAGATTAGCTGCAAGTTCTGTTCCTCCAGCACGATCAAGTAGTTCTCCTTTCTTGATTCTCTTTTTTAATTCGATTTCTGATAGTGACATTGTATAAAGACCTTTATATCCTGCATCATTAAATTTTCCAAAATTTGAAACACCAACCAGATGAGCTGTACTGAATAGTTTTTTGTTTTTATCTACAACTTCATTGCGAGCAAGTATTCTTTTTTCATCATCTGATAAGTTCTGATATATTTCTTGTTTGCGAGTCTGAATTGCGAAATATGTTTGTGCAAAAGCAATTTGCTGCTTTCTTGCATCGCCATTCTGAGCAATAAGATAACAGGCGTAGCGATCAAGTTTATAATCATTTATCTGTCTAATAGCATTTTTTACCATCCTGATCAATTTGTTGATGCTAACAAAATGATCATTTATGTCTTGATTACTATTAATACACGCTTTCTTAGCTTTTATTATCACTTCTTCGAAATTTCTCCACTCAGAATACCCTAGCACAGACATGAGTTCCCTTGCCCTCCAATATTCAATTCCTTCTTCATCAATGTGTTTGACTTCTTCAAATCCCTTATTCAAAGAGTTTATTACTATTTCTTTTGACATAATGATTGATTATTTTATTTCTTCTTTAGTATTTTCCTTTGTATCTTATTTATAATCTTCATGAATTTCTTTGGATGCTTTATATATTCTGGATTGGCACTAAGAAATTCTTCTGAATTCTGGACATACTCAGTCACTCCATCGCCATCTGTATCTATATTCATAACTGTTGAGGTTGCGAAGGACTCAGTAGAGGTGGCAATAACCAAATCAATATTTGTCGCTGTGGTCACAGGTATCTCAGGAAATTCAGTAGAGGCAACAACACCACTTGAGTCTGTAACTTCTACTGTAGCACTCATTAATCCAGTATCATTACCTTCGAGTACGACTTGGTAATCATTGTCATAAGGAACTCTCACCATTTTTATTCTTCCAAAATCTCCATAGTAGCTTAAGGGTATATTCTTTTCATATGACTCAAGATCCTTGCCTATAACTGGATTCACAAGTATGCCTGTATGATTTCCCTCTTTATCATATATATGAATATCAACCGGTGAATATATTTTTATTGTCAGGTATCTATCATTGTCTGTAGGTTCTGTGGATGAGAAATATTTTTCATAAGCAGGAGCAGTTGGAGTAGAATTTGTAATGGTATCTTTTACTTTATTAAGCAGATCTCCTGATTCAAGAATATTCGCATGGTTTATATCTTTTCTGGTATTGGTTTTTAATTTCTTCAGATCAAAAAAGAGTGTTGAGTCGGCATTTAGAGAATTGGCCTTTGTGATAACAGTTCCATCGCCAGCGTCAGTAAAAATTGGAGAAAAGGCTACAGGACAAGTATTCATTCTAATTTGTAACTGACTGCAATGCTTATCCTTTTCATATTCAATACCCTGAGATGTCGGCAAGCCCCAACCGAAAATTGATAGGGTTTTCGTCGTACTTGCTGGCTTAAATATATCAATAATCGAATGAATAGAATCCGCAACAGAAGCAAGAAATGGATTCAGAAGGAGAGGAATATTTGCGTCAGTTGTTGATGCTTTTGAAAAAGTATTCGAGATGAGAAAATTCTTCATAGCGGTATAAGTAGAAGCAGATGATGACGAAGAACTGGAGAATAAATTTGAAATGACATTTATCGGATTTCTTTCAAAAAACTTTCTTGAGGGTAATAAACCATAAGCTCCTGACATATTTTTCCCGAATGTTCTCGCATTATGAGCAGTAAGAATAAGTCCACCCAAGATAGATTGATTGTAGCCGTGAAGTAAACCCAGTAAAGCTTGCGGGGTACCGAGTTCAGGTACCGCACTATTAATAATTCTCTCAATCTTATCTACTTCACCTTTCTCAGTAAGTGTTTTCATCAATTCCTTGGCAACCAAACCCCCATTACTGTGAGCAACTATAATTATTTTCCCAGTTTTTGAATTTTGAGCCAATTTCTCTGTTTTCTGAATCAAATCAGTGTCTTGAACAATTTCCTCAACATTCATTCTCCAATCATAAGGAAATGGTAACCATGCAGTAATAGCTCCGTCCGCAACCACGCTATCCATCATAGCGATAAAACTTTTATAAATGGATTTCAAACCAAAAGCAGAATCTAGAATGTCAGAGGTGTAAATTGTAGGATCATTACTTTTTCCTGTAGCATCCAAATACATTTTTCTAACATCATCATTTCTATTAGGTTCCCAGAGTTGATTTGTGCTTGTACCTAAAAGGCCAGAAGAGTCTTTGTAAAGGCGACTTGCTTCTATGCCAGGAATGAAAAGTACATTTGAACAACAAGAAATTTCATCTTCAGGATATGGATTTTGAGTCAGCCATGGTGCGGCATTTATTGCTCCACTGATCCTATCTCCCTTGTCACCATTAACAGCATTGCTTGGACCGTCTTTATTACCCCACCAATTATTTAAAGCATTCAATGTTGTCGTTGATTCTTGTATGAGACCGTATTCAATATTATGGGCAATACTTGAATCATGAACAGTAATTATATTTTGCTGACTGGTATTACCAGAATAAATTCCGATTCTATTATTAAGCAATCTAGTTTTATCTATTGCAATAGAACTTTTGTATGCTTCAATCGCAATATCAGAGTTTTTAATAATAGTATTAGATATGGTCGACGTGCTATTGATTATAGATAAAGTAGTATTCACAAATAAAGCATTATTGATCTTTGAATTGTTGGATCTGAGGTCAATCTTCTTTACCCCGTCAAAAATGACAGGGTCATCAGACGTACCCTCAATAAAAACACTACCATTCATAAACATAGGATTTGTTAAATTACTCCAATCAGTAGATGAGGAGAGCGTGATAGTAGTTCCTTTTTCAATACGGAGTATGCCACGCGAAGGCATATATATACTTTCATCAAGAATATAAGGACTGCCCTCTTTGGTCCAAGTTCCGCCTGAAGTCCATAAGGTAGAATTTTTAACATGAGTTTCTGCATACGAAATTTTTGGGCTAAAAATCAATAAGGCAATTAGAATAATACTGCTCACAATAAGAAGGCTATTTTTGAATGATATGTTCATACGTAAAAAATTATTTTAATAATGCATGTATCATACAAAATAAAGTTAAAGAAATTATCAAGACGGAATCAAGAAATCA
>JAYTHA010000115.1:0-9051 GCA_043732935.1 Candidatus Tayloriibacteriota bacterium | reverse complement strand
TAGAAGACTACACGCCTTCTTTTATTTCAAAAATTTCTCCATACTTTTCTTTAGACTTTTTAATGAGTCAACCTACACGAGCGCCTTCTCTGTAATTTAGTTTTCTGCGAGTTTTATTAAAAGTTTGAGTTCTTTAAAAATTGACAAATTGGGTAAAAGAAAAGACCCTGATCACCGCAAGTGTACCAAAGTCTTTGTGAAAATGAATTTCTTACTAGTCAGTTAAGTGGATTTGATTGGTTGCATTCGTTGAAGAATGCTGGGAATTCTCAGAATTGCCTTTGTAGTCGGCACCATTCATATGGAGCGCTACTACAAACCCTGCAACTAAAATCGCTCCAAATAAAATGCCAACATAATCCTTGAAAAGTTCTAACCAGTAATTATTTTTCCTGAGTTGGGGTCCTAATGTTCCATATCCTAGCGACATACAATGTCCTTTGGTTAAGGGTTAACTAGTAAAAATTTATCATAAATTATCAATTTGTCAATTTCAATTCAAGTACTTACTAAGTAAATAAATTAAAAACCATGTCTAAAATAATCGGAATCGACTTGGGTACCACCAACTCTGCGGTCGCAGTGATGGAAGCTGGTACTCCTAAAATATTAGAAAACGCTGAAGGTGCTCGAACAACACCTTCTATTATTGCACTCTCAAAGACCGGAGATCGAATGGTTGGACTCTTGGCAAAGCGCCAGGGAGTTACGAATCCAAAAAACACTATCTATCAGATCAAAAGATTCATCGGACACAACTTCGATGATCCAGCGGTGCAGAAAGACCGCGCGTCAGTGCCTTTTGAAATGCAGAAAAGTGCTTCAGGAGGAATTGAAGTAAAGATGGGCGACAAGTGGTTCAGACCGGAGGAAATTTCTGCGATGATCCTTGGAAAAATGAAAGCAGATGCAGAAGCTCGACTCGGCGAAACAGTTACAGAGGCAGTCATTACGGTGCCTGCATACTTTAACGACGCACAAAGACAAGCTACAAAGGATGCCGGAAAGATTGCAGGACTTGATGTGAAGCGAATCATCAACGAACCGACAGCTGCAGCACTTGCATACGGATTCGACAAGAAGAAAGATGAAAAGATCGTAGTCTTTGACTTCGGTGGAGGTACATTTGATATCTCTGTACTAGAAGTTGGCGATGATGTCGTCGAAGTAAAATCAACAGACGGAGACGCACACCTCGGAGGAAAAGATATTGATCAGAAAATTATCAATTGGCTTGCGGAAGAATTCATGAAGCAAGAGGGAATTGATGTACGAAAGGATGCACTTGCATTACAAAGACTTGATGAAGCTGCAGAAAAGGCAAAGATTGAACTTTCTACAGCTGTACAGACAGAAATCAACATCCCATTCCTTACTTCAGGTGCTGATGGCCCAAAACACTTGCTCTTAACTATGACCCGAGCAAAACTCGAGGAACTTACCCGTGAATTCATTGACCGTGCGATGGAAATCACGAAGCGCGCTATGAACGCTTCGCCTTTCAAGATTGCCGACATCAATGAAATAGTTCTTGTTGGAGGACAAACTCGTATGCCAGCTATGCAAAAAGCTGTGAAGGATTTCTTCGGTAAGGAATTGCACCTTGGTGTGAATCCTGACGAAGTGGTTGCGGTAGGCGCTGCTATTCAAGGAGGTATTCTTGCAGGAGATGTAAAAGGAGTACTTCTACTCGATGTTACCCCTCTTTCCCTTGCTATTGAAACAATGGGAGGCGTAGCAACAAAACTCATTGAAAAGAACACCACTATACCCACCCAGAAGTCTCAAATCTTCTCTACAGCAGCTGATAATCAGACTTCCGTAGAAATTCACATTACTCAAGGAGAACGCGCTATGTCAGCAGATAACAAGTCTCTCGGTAAATTCATTCTTGATGGTATTGCTCCTGCTCAACGAGGTATGCCACAAGTCGAAGTAACCTTTGATCTTGATGCTAATGGAATTCTTTCTGTTACCGCAAAAGATAAAACGACTGGGAAAACTAATAGTATAAAAATTACCGCTTCATCTGGTCTTTCAAAAGAAGAAGTTGAAAAAATGAAAAAAGATGCAGAAATGAATGCCGTAGAAGATGCTAAGAAAAAGGAAATGGTTGAAGCAAAGAATATGGCAGAACAACTCATTCATACTTCTGAGAAATCATTAAAAGATGCAGGTGATAAAGTTCCTGCGGATCTCCGAAAGTCTATTGAAGATAAGATTACAGATGTCAAGACTCGAAAAGAAGGGGTTGATCAAGCAGCGCTAAAAACTGCTACCGAAGCGCTTTCTTCAGAGCTTTCTAAAATTGGTGAGATTTTGTCAAAGTCACAAGCCGAGCAAACACAAGCAAATCCAACAAAAGACGATCCTCTCAATACAGAAAAAGCTCCAGAAGGTGATGTAAAGGATGCGGAGTTTAAGGAGGCCCAAAAATAAGGAGCGGAGCGACTATATTATTTTGGAGCCCATCGAGTACTCGAGAGGAAGAAATAAAGTAAAAAAAAACCAACCCCCGTAGTGTCTCCAAGTCTTTCAAGCTTGGGGACATCAAGGAGGAAGGGGTGTTCAGCTTAATTTCTGGGTTTTCTTTATAACCTCGATCCTAACAGAGCGAACCCTGTCTTCCCGATTGAAAGTGACTCGGGTGTTAAGAAGGTAAGAACTGTTGATGAGATTTTTAATCTCTACTTCATCCTCAGGAGTTTCAGCTTCCAACTCAATTTGAGGCGAGTTTGTTAAGCTTGTAAAATCAATCAAATTAACTTTCATGTTCGTGTGGTTTTTTGTTCAGGTAACCTGGCCCTTTCGTGCCGACCTGTTGGTTTGTGTGAAGAACGACTGAAACTATAACTACTTATATAACATAAAGTTGATTAAAAGTAAAAGATTTTGTAGCGAACAACGGTTTACCTTACTTGTGAACTTCTCAAATGTTTTTAGCTTGATAAAATACATGAATTATCAATTCTAAAATAAATACAATGGCAAAGACTAACTTAAAAAATCAAAATGGAACACTTATACTCTACATTGGACCAAAAGGTACAGTGGAACTTCGTGCTGATACGGATAAGGAGACTATTTGGGCGACACAGGCCCAGATTGCTGAATTATTTGATGTTAATTCACAAGCAATCACTAAACATATAGGAAATATATATTTTGAAGGAGAACTTGAACAAAAATCAACTTGTTCCAAAATGGAACAAGTTCGAATCGAAGGAGGCCGCTCTATTAAGCGCTTCATTGAATTCTATAACCTAGATGCAGTTATCGCGGTAGGTTATAGAGTAAACTCAAAGAAAGCCACCCAATTCCGTATCTGGGCAACTAGAACTCTACATGATTATCTCTTGAAAGGATTTAGTATTGATTCTAATAAATTACAAAGAGAAAATGTACGATTTGATGATTTACGAGATGCGATAGTCTTTATAGAATCAAAAGTGCGGAGGAAAGTAAAAGGTAAACTTACGTTAAAATTGACAAAGGAAATTATATAAAAAGTGTAAAAGTTCTTAATATAAACTCAGTTGTTGCAAAAAATGCAATAACTTAAAAAGTAATTGAGTTAGTGCAATATTTGCACATACTGAGTTGAACTCCAACTGTGGTATTATCTGCAACAGTTCAGCTAGTTCCATTTCAGAACATACTGAATTTGTAAGAAATTCTTATAAATTCAAAAACAATGTGCAAATAATGCACATTAGTAATATGTATAAAATGCTTAATCCAACTAGATAAAAAAAGACCAGCTGTTGAGGCTGGCCAAGATGAACCGAAACTATTTCTTGAACCACTTTTTCCAAATCCAGATGCAGAGTTCAAAAACGCCTGCGGATAGAAGAAAGGTTGCGGAAAGCCAGAGTAAGATCTTCATGGTGAGGTGATTTTTGTTGAGGTGGACCAAGTGAAATCTGAGCAGGGAATGAACGTGAATGGTTACTTTTTCTGGTCATCACAAAAAAAGTTTGTTCCGTTGATGCTACAAGCGTAGTGAGTGGAAGTATCCCAGCCGACAAGAAAGTGATTCTTGCATTACACGCATATCTACATAAACCCATGAGAACTAAATATGTAGTGCTGGTGACACAGACTGCGAGCAATAGAAACCACTTGATTGGAATTCCTTCCAATTCGTAAGCTACCACACACGCACTTCCGAAACCGATTGAGACCGAAAGAATAGGAATTACAAAAGCAATTAAGCATTCCATAGTGTTAAGTAAGGTTGAGGGTTTGATGAGCTGATTGAAAAGTCTATAGAACATGATAGCATACATACAACAAACATATGAAAGACTATTACAAAACACTTGGCGTTGAAAAAGGCGCCTCAAAAGACGAAATAAAGAAAGCTTTCAGAAAACTTGCACACGAGCATCATCCTGATAAAAACAAGGGTGAGGATTCGAAGTTCAAGGAAATAAATGAAGCTTATACAGTGCTATCTGATGATGGGAAACGTCAACAATACGACACTTTCGGCTCAGCAGGTCCAAGCGGATTCAATCCAGGACAAGGCAATGGACAAGGATTCGGTGGCTTTGATTTTTCTGGATTCGCTCGACAATATCAAGGACAGAATGGACAAGCTTTTGAATTCGATCTTGGAGACATATTCGGAGACTTTTTTGGTGGCGGAGGGCGTAGACCACGAAAAGGTGCCAATATAACTGTTGATGTTCAACTTTCATTCAAGGAATCAGTATTTGGAGTGGAGAAAGAAATTAATGTGAACAAAGAAAAGATTGTCATTACAATTCCTTCTGGAATAGAAAATGGGCAAGGATTACGAGTGCAAGGAAAAGGTGAAGATGGTCCTGGAGGCAAAGGGGATATGATTGTGAGGGTTTGGGTTGAAAATCATAAAGTATTTCGTAAAGAGGGCTTCAATCTCGTTATGGAATTAGATTTGAAACTTACAACAGCGTTACTCGGAGCAGTCTTGGAAATAGAGACTCTTGATGGAAAGATCGAACTCAAAGTTCCGGCTGGAACAACTCATAATGAAATACTTCGAGTGAAGCAAAAAGGAGTTCCAGATGAAAGAGGTAGACGAGGTGACTTACTCATAGTTACAAAAGTCCATATGCCAAAGAAAGTATCGAAAATCGCACAGAAATTGATTGAGGAATTAAAAAAAGAGGGAATATAATTAAATATAAAAAAATGAAGCCGATCAGTCCATACTGAATCGGCTTCGTTGTTTAAAACGAATGGTCAATAACCAAAGGACAAGAACTTCGCGATGTCGTAGCTGAAGTAAAGGATGACTGCGCAGAGAATAGAAACCAGGATCCCGACGATAAGATACTTCTTCAATTCCCGGTCAACATCTCCTTTACAGTAATCCCAGATACAGCCCCCCAAAAGACAAGGGGCACTCCAGATGAGGACGATAGTGGCAATTACCCTGATACCCCAGGTGAAGCAGTTAACTACTCCAAAAAAGTAGAAGAACAGAACTGCACAGATTAGGATGATGAATCCCACCACATTCGTAACGCTGAAAAAGGGCTTATGCCTCTTGAGACTTCGTGTATTTTCCATAAATTTCAAGTTTCCTTCACACGCCTGAGCGCATGACAACGATGTTATTTCACAGGATGTTCTAGAAAAAGACTAACGCAAAAGAGCTATTTTGTAAATAGCTCTTGTTTTTGGCTCTATTCCTGCTATTATTTACTTTATAAATCTATGTCAAAAAAAATATTACTCTCAGGAGTACAACCCACAGGACGACCTCATATTGGAAATTACTTCGGTGCAATGAAGCAATTCGTCGATGTCCAGCTTCTCGGACAATATGATTGTTATTGCATGATTGCGGATTATCATGGACTTAATTTCATTCAGAACGCTGATGAAATGAGAAGTAATATTTTAAATCTCGCTCTTGATTATTTAGCTATCGGACTTGATCCAGCAAAAACAGTTATATTCAAACAATCAGATATATCAGCACATACAGAGCTTGCATGGATTTTTGATACCATCACAACTATGCCATATCTTATGCGAGCTCATGCTTTCAAAGATGCAGAAGCTAAGGACAAAGAAATCAGTGTCGGCGCATTCAATTATCCAATGCTCATGGCCGCGGACATTTTACTGTATGATGCCGATGTCGTTCCTGTTGGACAAGATCAGAAACAACATATCGAATATACTCGCGATACAGCCCAGAAATTTAACAATCTGTTTGGCGAAACGCTCAAGCTTCCTGAGCCGCTTATCATGAAAAATGTCGCTATAGTTCCTGGAACTGATGGCAGAAAAATGTCTAAGAGCTATGGAAATACAATTCCTCTTTTCGCTACTCGTGAGGAAATTACAAAAGCAGTTATGAGCATCGTTACTGATTCAGGAGGAGATATTCCAACAAATGTGTATAACATACACAAGTTATTAAAATCCGAGTCTGAAATCAACAAAATATACGATGAAAATAAGGGTAAGTATAAAATCTTGAAGGAGACACTTATAGAAGACCTTGACGCATTTATAAAACCGATGCGAGAAAGACGAGCTGAACTTGAGAAAAAAAGTGAGGAAATAAAAGCGATTTTAGAGCAAGGTGCAGTGAGAGCAAAAGAGAGGGCTGATGCCAAACTTTTGACAATAAAGAAAAATATTGGTGTACTCTAAATCTTTATGATTTCTTGAGAAGTTCTTGGATATTTCTTGAACCTTGTTTTTCTATACTTAGCACATTATTAATTAGTAATGTACTTAACTATGGAAAAAGAACAATATAATTTCGTGCTCGGTGCCTTGGCGAGAATAGATAAGAAAGTAGATATGATGAGTGAAAGTATTCAAGAAGTAAAAATCGATCTCATTCATATGAGAGAGGATATCGATGAAGCTCGTGCGGATATATCTGAATTAAGACAACACAATCCTGTGCCAATTATGCGAGGAATAGATTTCGATGAATTTGCAGAAGAATTTGATATATAAGGGCTTTTCCTGCTATTATATCCTTTATGGAAAGAACATATATAAAGGATTTAAAGTCAAAAACTGGCCAAGAAGTCAGCATTTCTGGCTGGGTTGATATTCGCCGAGACCAAGGAAAACTCATTTTCTTTGATTTTAGAGATGTAACTGGAAGAGTTCAAGGTGTTATTTTGCCAAATGCAAAGGAGGCACATGCTGTCGGATCAACTCTACGACCTGAATGGGTTGTTGAAGTTAAGGGTAAGGTTAATGCCCGTCCAGAAAAAAATATTCAAAAGGATAAATTGAATGGGGATATTGAACTGGAGATACTTGGAATAAAGGTTCTTAATGAGGCACTCACACCACCTTTTGATGTAACAACAGATGGTAAAGAAATTAACGAGGAGATTCGTCTAAAATATCGTTATCTTGACTTGCGTCGCCCTCGATTACAGAAAAATATCATAATGCGAGATAAGATTATTACTTTCTTTAGAGAATACATGCATCGAAATAATTTTATCGAAATTGAGACTCCAATACTCATGAAAGGAACACCTGAAGGTTCTCGCGAATATCTCGTGCCTTCGCGACTTGAAAATGGAAAGTTCTATGCACTTCCACAATCCCCTCAACAGTTCAAGCAACTCTCAATGGTCGCTGGATTCGATCGGTATTTCCAAATTGCTCGTTGTATGCGCGACGAAGATCTCCGAGGCGATAGACAGCCGGAATTTACACAGCTTGATTTCGAAATGTCTTTTGTAAACCAAGAAGATGTTCTGTCATATACAGAACCAATGTTCATTGAACTTGTAAAAACTCTTTTTCCTGAAAAAACTTTCACAAATCTTCCATTTCCACGCCTTACTTATAAAGAATGTATTGAGAAATACGGTTCTGATAAGCCTGACTTAAGAAAAGATAAGAATAATCCGAATGAGCTCGCTTTTGCATGGATTGTAGATTTTCCAATGTTTGAAAAAATAGACGAAGGAAAACTCCAAGCAGCTCATCACCCGTTCTGTTCTGTAAAAGATGAGGATCTTACAAAATTCATGGAAGGAAAAGAACTTATGTCTATTCGGGCCAATTCGTATGACCTAGTCTTGAATGGTTATGAATTAAGCTCTGGAAGCATTCGTATTCACAAATCAGACGTTCAGAAAAAAGTTTTTGAACTTCTCAGTATTAGTGAAGAGGAACAACAGGCAAAATTTGCCCATATGCTTGAAGCTTTCAAATACGGCGCACCGCCACATGGGGGGTTTGCACCTGGAATTGATCGTATCGTCATGCTTCTTATGGGAGAACCAAATATTCGTGAAGTAATTGCATATCCAAAGACAGGAGAGGGAAGAGATTTGATGATGAATGCACCATCAAATGCTAGCACAAAGCAACTTAAGGAATTAGGAATAAAGATTGTGGAGGAAAAGTAGTAGGAATATTTTAATTAGTACTTATATATTAAATCGATTATTAAATCGGGCGTTTTAACCTACAACAAATATGAATAATAACGAATTTGATCTATGGAATACACAGAAACAAAAAATACACTTTGAGAGTGGCGGAAGATTTTATCATGAGTGAGAGATATGGTGGTGCGCTCTAGGGATTAATATTGGGTTTGAACAGAATGGTTATGTCGATAGTAATTATCATCGACCAGTTCTTATCTTAAAAAGATTCAGTAAAGATACTTGTTTGGTGCTGCCCCTCACCACTTCTCCAAATAAGCACCATTTCAGGGTTTCGATAGGAAATATAGATAAGACAGAAAATTCGGCAATACTCTCCCAAATGAGAACTATAGATGTAAGACGATTAATAAATAGAGCTCACATTCTTGATGTGGAAAAATTTGAGATGATAAGAAAAACCATCAAAGATATTCTCTGACGGTTTTTCTACTTATACTCCCTACATGCGCAGGGCGGGCCCGAAGGCACTGTAAGACTAGTATAGCACATTCGTCCTTAAAATGAAATAATATGAATAACCCCACCCATTTCTGCACTCTACTGGTAATTTAGATACATAGTAATCTGATCTAGTTAATACATCAAGTGGAGTCAGTTTGTTCTTGAAGGC
>JAYTHA010000114.1:0-3309 GCA_043732935.1 Candidatus Tayloriibacteriota bacterium | reverse complement strand
GTCTGAAATAGGGTCTGTTACCATGATGATTTTTTTATTCCTGGAATAACTCCTTCGTTAGCGAATTCTCTAAAACAAATACGGCATAAATCAAAGTCTCTCATATAGCCATTCTTTCGAGCACAACGAAAACATCGTCTCACAACTCGAGACTTGAATTTTGGTGCTTTTTTTGATCGTGCTATAACTGATGCTTTTGCCATTTTTTATGATTTTTTTAACAAAAGAGGGATTGGTTAGCTTGTTCCTTGCGGATAGGGCTTCCAATCGCTAAATGCTTGTATTTATCTGCTCTTTTGAACGTGGGGTTATCTTAGCAGATGGGCTATGAGATGTCAAAAATATAGGGGTTGACATATTATATATAATGTGCTAATCTTTTTTAAGAGTTTATGATAATACTGCGTATCAACAAGCAGGGTAAGGCTCATTTAGTAATTGATCTCACCCCAAAGCAAGTCGAGGAAGACAAGGAGCGTAAGTCTCCTGATGAAGCCATGTATGTCTTGGATGACAATAAACATGGGCATGCGATAGCATTCGTTGAATCAACTGTGAGAATGGGTGACGATGGTTACCATTACCATCCCCTCCAATTGCTTATTGAGGCAATGATTGATGAAGGAATCAAGGGTTCCAAATCATTGTCGTAAATTGATTCTAAACTGCACAAGGTAAAGAAGTAACACCTTGAAACAAAATAAGTTACTCATAAACAAAGTTCGTTGTAAGGATCGAGATATGGAGGAAGTCAAATTTTTCTGTCTCCCAGCTGATGACAGGTCAAAAGAACCAATGCGCAAGCTTGAAACACTTGTGAATGATTGGTTGGGAGTAAATCCGAAGATCGACATAATCAGCCGACAAATTAGTTCTTGTGCAGGAACTAATATCGTAGGAGAAGCCTTCGTCAATTGCACAGTCGTGATCTTCTTTCGCCGAAAGGTTTAAGAAGATGGGTAGAAGTAGTGACACCCTTAAACATAACAAGTCACTCAAGATTTCAACTGGCGTTAGCAATGACGCCGGTTTTCTTTTACTTAATTTTCTCTCTTCTTTCTTTCTTTATGATTTCTTGATTCCGTCTTTATAATTTCTTTATCTCGGTTTGATATGATTCACGGATTAATATTTAATTATAGAAACTTATGAAAAAAGATTTTGATGCTTGGAATATTCATAAAAAACGTATTCATTCAGAAAAACCATATCCTCTCTATAACAAAAGGGAGATTTGGTGGTGTCTTTTAGGTACGAATATCGGATATGAGCATGATGGAGACAAGATTGAATATCAGAGACCAGTCCTTATTTTAAAGGGCTTAAGCGCTCGTAGTTGCTTCATTATTCCACTTACATCTTCTGTGAGTAAACATCCACTCAGAATTCCTTTAGGGAGGATTGGGGACAAGGAAGCTAGTGCTGTAATTTCTCAATTGAGAATTATTGATACAAAGCGTCTTGCTGAAAAGATTTGCTTTCTAGAAAAGGAAAAATTTGAAATCACGAGAAAAGCCATCAAAGACTTGCTCTGATGGCTTTTCCTCACTAATCCCCTCATTTAAGAGGTAAGCCCGAAGGCACTTGTGGGTAAAGTATAACCTATTTTAAAAATAATTACAACCTTATTTCTTCTTTGCTTCTTCTTTCTTAAAAGGAAAACCTAAATATTCAAGGAAAGCTATTGTTTCATCTTTCTTCTTTGAAGTTGCAACCACTGTAATCGCGAATCCGAAAACATCCTTCAAATCTTCATCTGAAGTCTCAGGGAAAATAGTATGTTCCTTGACTCCAAGAGTATAGTTCCCCATTTGGTCTACAGCAGTCTTTGTAATACCTCGGAAGTCCTTTGTTCGAGGAAGAGCAATGTGTACAAGCTTATCAATAAAGTCATACATTCGATTTCCACGAAGAGTAATTTGTAATCCGACTACATCACCTTGTCGTACCTTGAAAGATGCGATTGATTTCTTGCTTGAACGAGGAGCTGGCTTTTGTCCTGTGATTTTCGCAAGACGATCAGCAATAAGTTCAACCTTCTTCTTATCCTTAACTGATCCTGTACCAGTACTAATAACAAGCTTTACGAGCTTTGGAGATTGCATTGGATTTTTATAACCAAATCTCTCCTTAAGGGCTTTAAAAGAGTCCTTATTTAATTGATATGTAGTTGTTACGGTATGTGCTTTCATGCTTTTTTAAATTATTTCTTTTTCTTGCTATCTTTCTTCGCTTCTTTCTTAACCTCGCTCACCAAAGCAACATTTGATGCATTGATAGAACCATTCTTTTCAATAACCTGGCCTTTTTGTCCTTGCTTTGTTGGCTTCTGATTCTTCTTGAACATATTGATACCAGCAACAACGACTCGGTTTTCCTTTGGCATAGCCTTAATAACCTTACCAGTTTTACCCTTGTCTTTTCCAGTGAGCACTATTACATTGTCGTCTTTTTTGATTTTCATTGTATTAAATATTATCTCTGTATTCGGTTATACGATTTCAGGTGCCTTTGAAGCAATAGTTTGAAAACCCTTTTCTGCAAGCTCACGTGGAATTGGGCCGAATATACGTCCTGCAATTGGCTCCTTCTTGCCCTTTTCAAGTATTACGACTGCATTTTCATCGAAACGGATATAAGATCCATCCTTTCTTCGAAACGCCTTTACCTGTCGTACAACTACACCTTGAAGAACATCTTTCTTCTTGATAGTCTTTCGTGGTTCTGCTTTTTGTACAGAAAGAATAACAAGGTCACCAATTTCTGCATAGCGCTTCTTTGAACTTCCAAGCACTTTGAAGATACGGCCGATTTTAGCTCCGCAATTATCTGTTATTTTAACTATTGATCGAGGTTGAATCATGGTATTTTATATTATGCGATAACTTTAAATGACTTGTCCTTTGACATTGGTCGACATGACTCGATCGTCACCTTGTCCCCTATTTTCTTTGTATTTCCAGCATCATGTGCCTTGTACTTCTTGTGAATGTTGACGAATTTGTGGTATTTCTCATTCTTAACATATCTGTTTACAAGAACGACAATAGTATCTTTCATCTTATCAGAAACAACTACTCCTGAGAGGGTCTTTCGCTTTGGTGCTGGTATATTCTTTTGTACGGTTTTATTTTGCATGTTTTTGTAAAGATAATTCTGTCATTATTCTTGCAATATCCTTCTTTGTTGTGCTAGCCAATTTTACATTCTTGGTCTTGCCTCCTGTTGATCCAAATCGAAAATGTCGCAATACCTCTCGCTTTTCTGCGATGAGCTTATGTAAATCTTGTGGAGTTTTATTCTTGTATT
>JAYTHA010000113.1:0-2662 GCA_043732935.1 Candidatus Tayloriibacteriota bacterium | reverse complement strand
TGCTCTTGTTATTAAGTTTGTCCCTTTCTTAAATTCCGGGCTCTTTGCCTTTGGACATGATACGGGCTTTTATCGACGTTATGTAATTCAGCCTTTTCTTTCTTTTCCTAATACACCAGTGCCTGGGCTTGATCATACTATTTATCTTCCTCGTATTATTCTAGATATTTGGAGAGCTGTATGCCCTCAACCTGATTTTGCTCTGTTTACTTGTTATCTATTTTTCTCTCTACTTGGCACGCTGTGTATCTATGTATATAGTTCTCATTATCTTTCAAAAAGATTGACTCTTTGTGCGACCGGACTATATATACTTTCGGCTGTACAATTTCTAGCTTACCAGAATTTCTTTTTTAAAGAGACTGTAGCGCTACCACTACTTCTTGCCACATTACTTTTTTTAGAGAGAAAGAATTATTTTCTAGCGACACTCTTTGGAGTTCTTGTTATTATCACCCAACAAACAACGTCAGTCATCCTCATTTGTATAATTGCCCTCGGCTTTATTATACGAACGATGCTTCTTAAAGAATTTTCAATTGCATATATTTTTTCTGGTACAGCAATTCTTGCATCATATCTCTTCTTGCATCCACATGTGGCACAAAAAATAGCTTCACCACCGGTAGGAATATTTCTTACTCAAACAGAATACATTCTGTGGTCAATACCAATTATCGCGCTAACCTTTATAGGGTTACCGAACTTTTTTAAATCAAGTAAAGAATCCCCAATACTTCTTGCTGCAATAGCGGTGCCACTAGCTTTTATAGTATTTCATTTACCATTTTATAATCGTATTTACATATTCACAGACATGTTTCTGATTATTCCTGCAGCATATGGAATTGAGAGAATATTTCATTTACGAACACATTTAGTTCAAAACTTTGGAAAAATCGCAATATGCCTCATGGGTTACGTGTACTGCTTTATACTTTTTTATGCAGTAAAAATACAAACGCCTCTTATAGATATAAAGACACAACAATCACTCACTCAACTTACATTGTTGCCATCAGCAAGCTCAGTAATCACATCTCCTCGCTTGCTTCCTTGGGTACAAGGATGGGGTGCTGCGAAAGTGTATGCTCCAGGAAACTTGAAGGAACCACATTCACTTAGTGACTGGAATAGGTACTGGACACATCAAGATCCTAATTTTGAAAAAAGATTTCTAACAAGTTTTCCAAAACCAACCTATGTATTTATTGATAATTATGAAAAACAATATCGTCCAGATTGTGCTAAAGAAATTAGCGAGAATCTATTTTCTCTTGAATCATGTCAGTAGTCATAGTAACTCAAAAAATTAAGAATATTTTTCATGGAGTTTTTCCAATTGTTGGAATGTTTCGTTATGGGAAAGTCGGAAATAACATTAAAGTAATTGGTGTTACAGGAACAGATGGTAAAAGTTCTTCAGTGCTATTAACAGCGGCAATGCTTCGAGCTGAAGGTCATAAGGTCGCTCATTTTTCCTCAATCTCATTTCATGATGGCGATACAGAACGCCTTAATCAATCGAAGATGACAACCCCAGGTCATATGGAATTACAGAAATTTCTTTCTCAAGCAATTAAAAATGGTTGCACGTTTGCAGTGCTTGAAATTACCTCACAAGGAATATTACAGCACCGTCATTGCCATATTGGTTTCTCACTTGTTGGAATTACTAATATAACGCCAGAACATATTGAGGCACATGGAGGTTTTGAAAAATATAGAAATACTAAGCTAAGCCTCATTAATTCTCTTAAAAAAGAAAATTTCGGCCTCGTAATTGATAAAGAGACTTATGATGATGTTAGCCAATATATTTCAAAAGAGATAGTAACAGTAACTACTGGTATCCATCGTAAGGATATTGAGTTGCAGTGTCGTGTGATTAGTGAGAGCATTGATGGAATTTCTTTAGAAATACAATATCAAGAAAAAATTGTGGCTATCCAAACTACATTAGCAGGACCATTCATTCTTCATAATATTAGCTTTGCAGCTCGTATGGCAACTGTTTGTGGTGTCTCACTGGAAGCAATCAAGAAAGCTGTTGAAACATTTGAAATAATTCCAGGAAGATTTGAAATCGTTAATAGACAGCCTCTTGTAATCGTTGATTATGCTCATACCATGAATGCTCTTGAAATACTTCTCCCTTATGTGAGAAAGAATACACAAGGAAAACTTGTACACATCTTTGGTGCAGCAGGGGGAGGAAGAGATTCTTATAAACGGCCTCTTATTGCACAGCTTTCAGAACGGTATGCTGATGTTAGTGTGCTTACCGAAGAAAATTCTTTTGATGAACCTCTTGAGCACATTATTCAGGCTATTCTTCAAGGTTTTTCAAACAAATATCAAGTTCATACAGTATATAATCGTGAAGATGCTGTAAAGTTCGGTTTGAGTCTATTAGCTTCACCAGATGATACACTACTTCTTACTGCAAAGGGGTCAGAAACCGTAATTATGGGGCCGAAGAGTACCAGAAGGCCATATAATGAAAGAGCTTATATACAATGTCTATTCGAAACATCCTCATCCGTCTAATTGCAAACATTATATATTTTCTTCGTAAGCAAACACTACTCATTGGCGATGCTCGTTTTGTAGTATTTACTGGCACATCTGGGAAAACGCTGGCGCGAAGTTCGACAGCGTA
>JAYTHA010000112.1:0-1604 GCA_043732935.1 Candidatus Tayloriibacteriota bacterium | reverse complement strand
TTATTGACATTAAGTGCTAACTCTGAGAAAAAAGCATCTGCTCAATCAATTGAAGTATCAAATAAGAAATCTATATTGCCTCAATTAATTCCAACTTCTGATCAAACATCTTCTTGTAATCATATATGTCCCTGTGGAAGAGAATACTTAATAAAAAAGAAAGGGTGGTACTTGCGTCATTTAGTAACCTGCTCTGTTTATATTTCCATTAATAGACCAGATGATAAACAAAGCTTATCTGATGAAAAGGAAAATAAATCGCTTGATAATTTAATAGAATTAGAGTGCAGCGAAGAGTTGGGTGATTATGTATGGGAGGCTGATCCACAAGTTGGTATCAATTTAGAAATAGATTTAGACAACTCAGAAAATGAATTTGATTCCAATTTTGCATCTCAAATGATTATGGATGAAGCAGAAGATAATTAACAAAACATTATTAATTTATTATTTTTTTATGATGAGAAGTTTATGATTGAGATGCAAAAAAAATTAAGATAATGTAGTGCAGATTATTCTAAACACTGAAAAATTCCATGCAATCAAGACCATTAACTCGTTTCCAAAAGAAAGGTACTTCCTCTCTGAAGTCCCTGTTTTTTATTGCTATAACATTTTTTCTTAATTTTGTTGTGTATTCTGTACATATTTCAATTTCATCTTGATCGTTATTGTCAGACCCCTCTGGCAAGGAACCGCCTGCATTTCTTTTCTTCATACTTCGTCCCTGAGCCTTTATTTCTTTAGATTGATTCACTTTAGCACAAGCAGCAAAACTGCCTTTATGATCCATGCGACCATGTTGGAGAGCTAATCTTACTTTTGAGAAATGATTCTCCTGTAAATCTGAACTAATTCGTCTCGGCAGCAGAAAGAATGGTTTACTTGGATCATTTCTTCGAGTACTATAATATTCGGTGAGTTGAATTATGCCTGAGACCATTGTAATACAATCCTCTGATGCTTCATTCGTGAAAAACCCGGTCATAGATTGGTAGGCTGTTGGATTTGAGGGTAAAGATAAAGCGCGAAAATCAATACATTCTTCCTTCCAACTGAGAAACCAAACAAGAAATTTTTTCAAGAACAGTAAATTATGAGAATAGCTGTCAGTGTTAAGTCTGTTCTCAGTTGAGTTTAGTATATCGAAGAGACCCGAAAACCATACACAGACTTCTCTCCACGCGAGATATTTATCTGCGTCTTTAAATTTAATATATTTATTTGCCTCTTTTATGTTGTTCTGATTTATATAATCGTCATACCTTCTCTTATACAAAAGAGCTCGGTCAATCATAGCTATCATTTTAGGTCCTAATACCTGTTTATTAAAATAAATACATAATTGTATTAGTTAAACATACGTAGTCAGTATTATTATTTAAGTGAATGTTAATTCGTACCTCTATACAGCGCCCTACTCGCATGGCCTGAAAGGAATTTTTGACAAAATCTATTGATCTGAAATCAGGAAATTCATTCAGGCCAATGCAAAGGAAACTCAACCATAGATCCAGCATATTACTTAAAGATAGTGAGAGAGAGGTAGAGAGAGAGGGAGGAATCATTGATGAGTGAGTGCAAAAGAGTAGAAGTAATAAATT
>JAYTHA010000111.1:0-2300 GCA_043732935.1 Candidatus Tayloriibacteriota bacterium | reverse complement strand
AAACTGAGAAGAAATCAATCGAGAAGAAGAATCAAATTCCGAATTACTATGACTACCCGACCACATCAGCGAGGAATTATGACAGCAATACCTTGAAGTCAAACTCTAATTTCGACAATAGTACGTACAGTACGGTACTTCAATACGGAGCAAGAACGAAGAAAAAGGAAAATGGTGTTTTTATAAGAACCCAGAAAGAAAGAAAGAGACAGAGCGACAAAGAAGAAGAAGAGAAGAGAGTCAGAGAAGAGGCGGAGAATCTGTCGTTGACCCAAGATCCCTCTGTAATTTTACCGGACTCTCCGGCGTCCCCCTCCCCCTGTCCCAGTGACACCGCCCCTTCTGGGAAGAGGGAACTCTTGATTCTGCCACCCTCTGATGTAGCAGTCGGAAGTATCCAAGAAAATCAATTAAAACTTGGTCCCATGGAAGGTGAAAAAAGTGAAAAAAATGAAAATAACAACCGAGAGCCCCTTCTTGGTACAGATGACGATGCGATAAAAATGGGAATGGATTTACTTTCAGATTTGAATTGAATTGAATTGAATTGATAACTATGAACTAACTCAAATAGTGATATTGACGGAAAGTTGCTAAACAGAATATTTATTTGAAATGTTCATTTTTGATTCTGAATATATACTTCAAATTGTTTTTTTGGTATTCGAGCACTAGTCCAAGCCCTGTATTTCCTTTAGATTAACATTTAGGAATTTATAAAATTAAAAGCAAATTTGTTCATTTGATACTGTAGCATAACTAATAGTCAATTACATTATATAAAGCAGGCGTCTGCTGTCAGATTTTAGACCACTATAAAATGGTAAATAAAATGAAAATATAACAATTTAATTTTTCTTTTCTTCTATTCGGTTTTATTTTCAGATGTGAATTGAATTTGAAAGAATATCTGCGAACTCGATTGATTTGGACTCACTCTGTCTGAGATCTGAGCGTTATCAGAGATCAATACAGCCCAGCGGATAAAAACACATCAGTGATGTCCTGCACTATATTAGACGTCTTTCTTCCTTGACCAAGGATCATAAAATCACAACTAAATGAAGATGAGTTTCATTTTAACATCAAGATTATTATATTTTTTACAAAAACAAATTATTGAGCTCACTTATTTGTATGAAAAACTACTTCACTCTATGGATCGATTAATATCCGTCAAAAAAATAATTGTTACTATATCAAGTATTCATTGCTATAATTCGATAATATTTCATTTTCTATGTCTGGTTGACATCCTGCGAATTAGAGAAGGTTCCTCCAATAAAAGCCCAGGAAAGTTCTTTGTCGCATTTCTGGTAACTCTTTTCGGTGCCAGAAGACTAGAACTTTCTTTTACTTTTCTTTCCTTCTTAATTTCTTTCTCCTCGATCTCCTCAAAGGATACTTTTGCCACACCAGCATCCACTTCCACTTCAGCTGTCTCAACATCTTGAGGAAATTTCTTAGGAACAGCCAGCAATTCCGGAGAGAACGATTTAATTTCTTCAACACTCTCCAACTTACTTTCTCGTAACGCTCTCCTCTTCACGTCTCTGTACGTCACCACGAAATACAAAATAACGAAAAAGGAAAAAATTGAGAAGATCCCAGATCCGATCAATAGACCGTGTGGGGTGACAGAAAAGCGAGCAGAACTTGGACCTTTCTGTATTATTTGTTGTTCTGGAGTATTTCTCGCACCCTCCGTGCTTGATAGATCATTTTCATTTTGGATGATGCTGTCAGAAACGGATATTTGGGAATTTTCGTATTCCGAAACGGTTTCTTCTTTCTCATCACTCATCGCAGACACCACAAATGTGTTCAGTAATTCTAACGGATTCTCAGTATACAATAAATTTTCATCTGTCGACGGATTCTCAGCACTTGTCCGCCCCACTGATCCTGTTTCTGATTCAATTACATCCACAATCACTTCTATCTCCTCCAATGGGGTGAAAGTTACGATGTTCTCCATAGGGATGAAAGTTACGATGTTCTCCATACTGTCTTCAGCTTCTTTCACTTCGAGAATAATGATTTCCCCCTCCTCATTCTCTTCTCTCTCAGGCACCATCTCAACAGAATTGATGAGGAAAATTGATACCTCCATGCTACTGCTCTTTATCTCTTCCTCTGCCAAAAATGACGATAATTCAAGAATAACCGTCATTTCTCCGTTTAAGTCCGAAGTAACAGAATCTAGATCGGAAGCTGCAGTATCTTCTTCATATTCTTGCTCAGTGAAAATCACGGTATTCTCCATTTCGTTCCAGTTTTCGTTTCCACTCAAATCAGTC
>JAYTHA010000110.1:0-6192 GCA_043732935.1 Candidatus Tayloriibacteriota bacterium | reverse complement strand
AGCAGGTGTACCATTTATTGTGACTAAGGAAAATGGGATTACAGATAGAATAAAAGACTATGCACTTTTTGTTGATCCTAATAATAAACAAGATATTGTAGAAAAAATAGTTTGGCTTTCAGATCCCAAAAATCGTGAATTGCAGAAAGAAAAAATAAGTAAATTTAATTGGGTTCATACATGGAAAGAGATAGCAGGAGAAATCGTGCAGGTTTGGGAAAAATAATATGGAGTCTATAACAAAGAAATTATTGATGATAGGCACCGACAGGCTTCTTTTTCAAGAAGGAAGTATCGTGCGTGCTCGACAAATCGAATATTCCAAGCAATGGAAAGAAGTGACCATTATCGTTTTTTCTACGAAGAGATTTTCTCCGGTAAAAATTTCAGATAATTGCACTGTTTATTCGACAAATTCCTTCACAAAATTCCAGTATGTTTCCAATGCGATTAAGGTTGGTAAAAAAATAATTAAAAAAATCGAGAAGAATGATGCGCTTGTTGTATCATGTCAAGATCCTTTCGAGACTGGACTTGCCGGGAAATGTCTTGCAAGTCTAGTTGAAAATTCCGAACTCGTTCTGCAAATTCACACGGATTTATTCAGTCCATATTTTACGAGTTCTAAAATTGGTTTAAAAAATTCTCTTCTGAATAAAATCCGTCTTTTTATTTCAAAATCTACTTTACCTCATGCACAAGTAATACGAGTAGTTTCAAAAAAGATCTCAGACTCGCTTATCAAAAGGGGAATTTCTGCGGATAAAATTATCATTAAGCCGATTGAGGTAAATACTGATTTGATTAAGAATGGAATCCCAGCATTTGATCTACGTCAAAAATTCCCTCAATTTAAGAAAATCATACTTATGGCTTCTCGATTGGAGACTGAAAAAAACCTAGAAATGGCTCTCGAGGCGATGAAAATCGTTACTGCTCAAATACCCGATTCTGGGCTTATTATCCTTGGATCAGGAACATTGGACTCTAAGCTTAAAAGCATGGCTTATAGGCTCAAAATAAGCTCCCAGACGGCCTTTGTGGGGTGGCAAACTGATACAATTCCTTATTATAAGGGATGTGATATATTTCTAGTTACTTCATGGTATGAGGGGTATGGAATGGTATTCAAAGAGGCTCAAGCTGGAGGGTGTAAAATAGTGTCTACGGATGTCGGAATTGCAAGAGAAGTTGGTGCATCAATTGTAGATTTTTCAGCAGAAGATATCGCTCAAAAACTTATAGAAAATCTCAAATGAAAAAAGAAATAAGCTTACAAGATAAAAAAATAATTGTGACTGGCGGAGCTGGTTTTATTGGTTCGCATATTGCTGATGCACTTTTAGCTGAAGGTGCTCAAGTAGTTATTATTGATATAAAAGAAGAAAATCAATTATCTTCAATTGCTCATATAAAAGATACAATTGAATATCATAAAGTGAGCATTACTGATGTGGAGAAATTGAAGGATATTTTTAAGGGTGCATATGCAGTCTTACACCAAGCTGCTCTTCCATCTGTTCCGCGAAGTATTGAGCTTCCGCTTGAAACTCAGACTATAAACTCAACAGGAACTCTCAATGTTTTTTTGGCTGCAAAAGATGCGGGAGTAGAAAAGGTAGTCTATGCATCTTCAAGTTCTGTCTACGGTGATACCCCAATTCTTCCAAAAGTCGAAACAATGTCGCCCAATCCATTATCACCATATGCTGTTCAGAAACTTACGAATGAATTGTATGGAAAGATTTTTTATACTTTATTTGGATTGAAAACTGTTGGTCTTAGATATTTCAATGTTTTTGGTCCGCGTCAAGATCCAAATTCCGTGTATGCCGCTGTTATTCCAAAATTCATTACATTAATGAAACAAGGAAAGAGTCCTCAGATTAATGGAGATGGCAATCATACAAGAGATTTTACGTATGTGAAAAATGTGGCATTGGCGAATATTTTGGCATTGAAAACTGAGAGCGGTTTCGGTGAAGCTTATAACATAGCCGGAGGAAATCAGATTTCATTAAATGATCTTGTTGAAAATATAAATTCAGTATTGAATACATCAATTAAGTCAGAATACCTTCCTGCGCGAAAAGGCGATATAAAGGATAGTTTTGCTGATGTGGAAAAAGCAAAAAAAGTTTTGAATTTCAATATCGTTGTTCCTTTCGAAGAAGGATTGAAGATTACAATTGAATCAATATAAGAGAATATATGAAAAAACCACTCATAGGATTCATAGGGCAGGGTTGGATAGGAAAGAATTACGCTGATGATTTTGAACATCGCGGATATTCAGTAATCAGATATGGACTTGAAGATTCTTATAGTAAAAATAAGGAAGCCATCGCTTTTTGTGATATTGTTTTTATTGCGGTACCGACCCCAACCACTCAAAAAGGTTTTGATGATAGTATTCTTCGCTCGGTCATTCCTTTGGTTGGAAAAGGTAAAATCGCTGTAATAAAATCAACCCTTGTTATCGGTAGAACGAAAATACTACAAGACGCGAATCCTGATTGTTTCATTATTCATTCACCAGAGTTTCTCAGTGAACGTACTGCCGCACATGATGCAGCCAATCCTGATAGGAATATTATTGGTATTCCAAAAAATACGCCTGAATATCAGAAAGTCGCTCAGTCTGTAATGGATATTCTTCCTAAATCTCCATTCAATACCACCTGTTCTTCTGATGAAGCTGAATTTATAAAATATAGCCACAACATTCACGGTTACATACAAGTGGTTTTTTCAAATCTTCTCTACGATGTTTCAAAGTCATTCGATATGGATTGGGATAGCATAAAAAAGTCTTTGGAAAAAGATCCTCTGATGTCTCATCGATATCTGAACCCGTTCGATACTAAGGGCCGTGGTGCAGGAGGGCATTGCTTTATAAAAGACTTCGAAGCTTTTATTGAACTTTTTCATTCAAAGATTCATGATGAAAAAAGTATTTTAATGTTGGAGGCTATTCGAAATAAAAATCTCGAACTTCTAATCAATTCAGGCAAGGATTTGAATCTCGTCCAAGAGGTTTATGGTAAAGATATTACAGATAAGAAATAATATGAAGCTTTTGATTATTACACAAAAAGTAGATATTTCGGATCCAATTCTAGGATTTTTTCATCGCTGGATAGAAGAGTTTTCAAAACATGTTGAAAGTTTGATGGTGATCTGCCTATATGAAGGTGAGCATCATCTACCTTCGAATGTTAAGGTGCTGTCGCTCGGCAAGGAAAAGGGTGTTTCTCGATTGAAATATATTCTTAACTTTTATAAGTATATTTTCAGCGAACGAAAAAACTACGACAAGGTTTTTGTACATATGAATCAGGAGTATATTCTACTTGGATGGAAAATGTGGAAATTACTTGGAAAAGATATATACATGTGGAGAAATCATCACTCAGGCACGCTTCTTACGGATAGTGCAGTATTTTTTTGTAAGAAAGTTTTCTGTACATCAAAGTTTTCTTATACTGCAAAGTTCAAGAAAACCGTACTGATGCCAGTCGGGGTTGATTTGGAAAATTTTAAGCCACAGGAATCAATAAATAGAATTCCTCAAAGCATTCTTTCGCTCGGTAGAATTTCACCTTCAAAACATCTAGATCTTCTGGTAGACGTGATAAATGAAATACATAATCCAAAAATTTTAGTAAATATATACGGTGATCCATTATCTGAAGATGAAGCTTATTATAAGGAATTAAAAGAAAAGGCTGGAAACAATATTACTTTTAATAAAGGTATTCCAAATATAAAAACAGTAGCGGTTTATTCAACTCACGATATTTTTGTTAATCTTTCTTCAAGTGGAATGTACGATAAGACTATTTTTGAGGCAATGGCTTGTGGCTGTATTATTTTAGCTTCTAATGATAACCTTAGAGGGCAGATAAACGATGACTTTATCTTTAAACAAGGGGATGCTAGAGAACTTAAAATAAAGCTAGAGACACTTTTGAAGTATAGTTTTGAACAACGATTAAGTGCTTCAAAGGAATTAAGAAATTTTGCAGAGAAGCATAGTCTCAAAAAACTTGCTCATAATCTTATTACTACTATTAATAATTAAAAAATGTCTGAATCACTTAGAAAAATGTATGAATTGCATCACAGCACTGTTCGACGAGCAGGCTTTAGTATTATGAAATCAGAACGTGGCCCATTTTTCGCACAGGCACTCGGAAAGGGAAAGAAAATCTTGGATCTTGGCTGTAGAGATGGTGCGCTTACTTCTTTCTTTACTGAAGGAAATACGGTCACTGGAGTTGATATAGATGAAATCAGTTTGGCGCGAGCGTCCCAATCTCTTGGAATTGAGACAATGTCATTCGATATACAGTCAGATTGGAATGCTTTGCAAGGTAGAAAATTCGATGCTGTTACTGCAGGAGAATTTCTTGAACATGTTTTTTATCCAGATAAAGTAATAGCTAAGGTTGCTCAAGTGCTTGTTCCCGAAGGGATTTTTGTTGGATCTATTCCAAATGCATTCAGTCTTAAAAATCGCTTGAGATATCTTATTGCAACAAAAAAAGGCACTCCACTTTCTGATCCTACACATATAAATCATTTCTCAGCAAAAGAATTTGAAGCTGTGTTGAAAAAATCTTTTAAAGAGGTGCAGATAATCGGGATGGGAAGGCTTGGTGTTCTTGCTCGCTTTTGCCCACAATGGTTCGCATTCGATCTATGTTTTATTGCCAAAAAGCCTTTATGGTATGTAAGTAAAATCATATGAAGCCACTTTCGATTTTTATACTTAACTGCGATTGGGGAAATATGTATGAGAATTCTCCGTCCGTGTTTAGGGATAAGCTTGAGCGAGATCGCCTTGGAGGAACTATAAATAATTTCTTTATTTTTTCTTGGGCGCGTATTTCATATACTAAATCAGAAAATCGTTTTTCTACTGTACACAAGAAGACTCGTCTTGATTTTTTTCGACCACTATTGGATTTGCGGACTATTCCAGCAGTTTTTTATTATGTCTATAAAAATAAAATCAGAAACGATATCTGGCTTACCTATGATTTTGGCTTCGTCCCAGCACTTTGGATAGTAAAAACATTTTTTGGGGGAAAGTTGATAATGTGCCTCAATAATCAGCCGAGACAATATTCTCGAATAAGAAAATTTGGCTTTATAAAGTCAGTGTACTCATGGCTCGTAGAAAGAATATTTTCAGGATTCGTTGATCATTTTTTTACGATAAATGAAACGATGCGGAATTACATAAAGAAATTAGGCGTTAATGAATCGAACATCTCCGTTTTTACCATGGATACTATTGAAAGAGATAAAGAATTTATTGAAAAAGCTCAGAACGGAATCATTAGAAAAAAATATAACTTATCACTCTCAACAAAAATCCTTCTTACAGTCGGTCGTCTTGAAGCAGAAAAAAATTATCCAAGATTATTAGAACTGTTTTCTGGTCTTGATAAGAAATATGTTCTCATTGCTTTGGGAAGTGGAAGTTTACTTCCAGAATTGGAAAAGCAATGTCAAAAGCTAGGGATCACAGACCGAGTTTTCTTTCCAGGTTTTGTTCATAGAAATGAGATTTGGAATTATTATGCTGATGCTGATATTTTTGTGCTTCTTTCGAAAGTGGAAGCTCTTGGAATGGTATTTTGGGAGGCAATGTATTCTAAGGTTCCTATTTTAGGAAGTAATGTTGAGGGGATTCTTGAGTCTACAGGAATTGATGGTGATAGGGGAAATATATGGAAAGAAGAGATGGGACAAAAAGGTTTTAATGAAATTATCACATCGCTTTCTGATTCAAATAACAGTAATGTCAGTTCTATGGTTACTAGGGCTTATGAATTTGTGAAGAATAAGATGTCCAATAACATCACGATCAATGATATTTTTTATGAAAAAATATAATAAATACGTACTCATTGTTCTCACTGTCTTATGGCTCCTTGCCCATATTCCAGGTATTTTATATGGAACCAAGGATTTACCACTTCATGCTTCCTATGTTGGAGATGAACAAGCCCCAATAAATGGCGCATTTCACATACTTGAAGAAAAGAGTATTTTGGGTATCAGGAATCATTCTACGGCATATTACGGTCCAATCTTTTCACTTATTGCCTTACCACCAGTTATCGCTGATGCAGGAATAAAATATATAAAAGGTGATATTCGTTCCGCGGAAGATTATAA
>JAYTHA010000109.1:0-9365 GCA_043732935.1 Candidatus Tayloriibacteriota bacterium | reverse complement strand
AAGGTCTTCACCACGAATGGCGAAATGAAATCACTAGCCTATCACATCTGGGTCCGTGATGATGTTAAGGAAGTTGTCCTTGTGGTGAAGTGGTGGCATGCACCTCGCGCTGAGTTCCTCTGTCGGTATTGGTTTGAGCGTTACGCGATCAGAGATGTCAAAATTACGGTTAAGCGCTGTCATTCAAAGGTAGGAAAAATGGCCATCTTCAAGGAATACATCGGAGCTTGGCCGAAGAATCTGTTCCTGATGCTGTTCAACAAATTGTAGTATGAGTGTGAGTTTCAAATACGTCGCCGAGCTCGGGACGTGTTTTTTATTTCTTAAATCAAGGACACTCCTGTCATTTCTTTTGGTTTTTGTATATCAAGGAGGGCAAGGATAGTTGGTGCAATATCTGCAAGCCCACCATCTTTTAATTTATAGTCTATACTCGTAATAATTGCTGGAACAGGATTTGTTGTATGGGATGTATGTCTCGTTCCTGTTATCGGATCAATGTTCACTTCTGCATTTCCATGGTCAGCAGTAATAAAAGCCACGCCACCTTTTTTATTTAACGCTTCAATAACTCTTTTTAATTGTATATCAACTGTTTCTACTGCTTTAACAATCGCAGGAACATTTGCGGTATGTCCAACCATATCTGCATTTGCAAAGTTTATAAAAATGAAATCAATGCCTTTTTCAATTTCTTCAATTGCTTTATCTGCGATTCCTTCAGCACGCATTTCTGGTGCTTCGTCATGAGTCTTAACATCTTTTCTGCTTGCAAGCATAATGTCTGTTTCTCCATCATATGGTTTTTCTCGTCCGCCATTTAAGAAATATGTGGCATGGGCGAATTTCTCTGTTTCAGCAATATGGCTTTGTTTGAGGCCTGCTCCAGCTACTTCGCTTCCGAGAGTTTTTTCAATATTTGAAGGAGGGAAGGCAACATAACAAACATAGTCCGCACAGTATTCAGTGAGGGTTACTACATGGATATTTTCGGTTTTCTGTTTTTCAACAAGCTTTTGAGTAAGCATTCGAGCTCTATCAGCTCTGAAATTAAAGAAAAATACCCCGTCATTTTTTTCAAAGGCACAGCCCATGCCATTTATATTTGCACATACTGTCGGCTCAAGTAATTCGTCATTTTTTCCAAGTTTATACTGTTCTTCAAGATATGCTGAAGGCTTGATTTCACAGATATTTCCTTTGCATTCGAACATTGCTTGCTCTGCTTTTGCCAAACGATCCCAATTGTTATCTCTATCCATTGCATAGTAGCGTCCTGAAATTGTTGCAATGAAAAATTCTTGCCCGAGCTCTTCTATCAAGGCTTCAAGTTCTTTCATAAACTTAGAAGCGCTCTGTGGTGGAGTGTCGCGTCCATCAGTGAATACATGAATTGCCACCCTCTTCATTCCTTGAGCTTTTGCTTCACGAAGAAAAGCAAAAAGATGATTCTGATGACTATGGACACCTCCGACACTTACAAGTCCTTGGACATGGAGTGTAGAATTATTTTTTCGTACATGATCAAAGAGGGCAACAAAAGCTGGATTTGTGTGTAAGGCGCCTTCAGCTATTGCCTTATCAATTCTCACGAGATCAGTATCAACTGGTTTTCCTGCGCCAATCGTCGTGTGTCCAACCTCGCTATTTCCCATTTGTCCTTCTGGTAATCCCACAGCATTTCCCGATGCTTTAAGTAAAGAATGTGGATAATTATTCCAAAGATATTCAAAGAAAGGGGTCTTTGATTGCGCAATCGCGTTATTTTGCTTGTCTTCTCGATACCCCCATCCATCAAGGATTATTAACATTGCTGGTTTTTTCATATTCACGAATTGTACTATTATTGCTATAATTATGCTAGATTGTTCCAAGTGATGGTGAACGGCTGTACTCACATATTAATTTAGACATTATATTTGGAGCTAACACCCGTTCACCAACACTCGGCGCAATTATGAAAATACAAGAAAACGTTTCTCTGAAGGAATACACTACATTCAAAATAGGCGGACCAGCCCGCTTTTTTTGTGTGGTCACAAATGAGGACGAACTTATAGAAGCTGTTGGATTTTCAAAGAAAAATAAAATAGGATTTTTTATACTTGGTGGCGGTTCTAATCTTTTAATATCAGATGCTGGATTTCAAGGTCTTGTGATAAAAATGGAAATGAAGGAAATTTTATATAAGGAGGACGGCAATGAGGTAAAGGTAACTGCTGGTGCTGGAGAAAATTGGGATAAGTTTGTACAAGAAACAGTTGAAAAAGATTTGTATGGGCTTGAGAATCTCTCACTTATTCCAGGAACTGTGGGTGCTACACCTGTTCAGAATATAGGTGCATATGGAAGTGAAGTGAAAGATACTATTGAAACCGTACATGTTCTTGATGTTGTAAAAGATGAATATAGGGATTTAACAAATGAACAGTGCAAATTCGCCTACAGATATTCAATGTTCAAAGATGAGCCAGGACGTTATATTGTGCTTTCAGTAACTTTCGTACTGCATAAAAAAGGCGCTTTGAATTATAGCTATAAGGATTTGCAAGAATATTTCGTATTTAAAAGAATAAAAGCTCCGACTTTAGAACAAGTACGAAATGCAGTCGTAGAAATACGCATGAGAAAACTTCCTGATTTGAAGAAATACGGAACTGCCGGTTCATTTTTTAAGAATGTCATTGTTCCTCAAGCACAGGCAAAAGAACTTCTCGTAAAATATCCAGAAATGATTTTACATGCCGTTAATAAAGAAAAAGTAAAAATCCCAATAGCGTGGATACTTGATCATGTATGTGGTTTTCGCGGAGTGAAAAAGGGAAATGTAGGTACTTATCAGAATCAGGCGTTGGTTCTGGTGAACTATGGGAATGGAACTTCTAAGGAAATTATAGATTTAGCACAAAAAATGGTTGATGGGGTTTACAAAAACACGGGGATTGAAATCTTGCCTGAAGTTGAGTATGTGGAGTAAAAAAGTTTCAGGCATGTTATAATACTTCACAGCATTTGGATGGGCTTGCCCTCTCACGGTCAATGTTTATCCAAACCGTAGCCAAGTGCCAACAAAGCATGTCACGAAAGTGGCATTTTTTGTTGCTCAATCAAACTCTGAATTACCCTCGTGCATTTTTCTTTTATTAATTGATTTTATCTGCTTCCAAAAAGGAATGATACTCCAGAAATAAGACGGAGTATCGTTAACTTGTTTGACTATGACTTTTATTCTTATTTTCCTTTCAATGATGGCAATAAATTCAAAATAAGTGACATCTACGAGAATAGACTCATTTCTTTGATTACTTCTATTAAGTTCAAATATTCTAGTCTCATTAATACCCTGAAGGGTTTTGGAGTCCTGCAGGACTAGCGGTGCGAATTTTAGAAGCCTGAATCTAGTATATTGATCATATATAAGCCGTGCTTTATGCTTCTCCTTAAATTTAAGATGCTCTTTGCCTTTTGCGTTGAAGGCTATCTTTTGTTGCAAATAAGGACACCATACTTCTTTCATTGAAGAATAGAATAATTCAGCTTTTTCCTTAATTTCTTCAAAATCCCCAGGAACCTTATTTTTATCTGGTGGCTGTATATTTTCCATGCGTTTTATATGATTAATGATAATGTGCATAAATCTTACCAAACTGAGATAAAGAAATTATCAAGACGAAATCAAGAAGTAATGAAGATTTATAATAACAGGTTTTTTTCTTGCCAAAATTATGATATAGTGACCCGTACTATGGCATTTCAGTTAAAGCATATATTTGGCGATCCTAATAAGAAAGCACTGAAGAAATATGACCCAATTGTTGCGCAGGTTAACTCTTTTGAGCCTGCTATTTCTGCGTTATCTGATGAACAATTAAAGGCAAAGACTGTGGAATTCAAGTCTAGACTGGAAAAAGGCGAGACATTAGGGCAGATTCTTCCTGAAGCCTTTGCAATTGTTCGCGAGGCTTCCAAGAGAGTTTCTGGTCAAAGACATTTCGATGTACAGCTTATTGGAGGTGCCATCCTGCATGGCGGAAGTATTGCTGAAATGAGAACAGGAGAGGGAAAGACCTTGGTGGCGACTTTGCCAGCGTATCTTAATGGTCTCACAGGAAAGGGAGTGCATATTGTTACAGTGAATGATTACCTTTCACGACGAGACGCCGCATGGATGGGACAGATTTATAATTTTCTCGGACTTTCTGTTGGTGTTATCAATCATGAAAGTTCTTTTCTTTACGATCCAGCACATACTGAACTCGATAAGGAACGCGATGAACTCGGATCATTCAAGGTTGTTCACGAATTTCTTCGTCCCGTAACACGCAGTGAGGCATATGGTGCCGATATTACCTATGGAACGAACAATGAATTCGGTTTTGATTATCTTCGAGATAATCTAGAATATGATGCGAAGAATCTTCGTCAGAGACCTTTCAATTATGCAATCGTAGATGAGATCGACTCTATCCTTATCGATGAGGCGAGAACACCGCTCATTATTTCTGCACCAACTGTTGATTCTGAAAATCTCTATAAGATTTTTTCAATAATGGTGAATGATTTTGTTAAAGAAGAAGATTATACTGTTGATGAAAAACAGCGAAGCATTTCAATGACTCCGCAGGGAATTGAAAAAGCTGAGAAGAAACTCGGCGTTGAAAATATCTATACTGAAAAGGGTATAAAGTACGTGCATCATCTTGAAACTGCGGTGAAAGCGAAGGCACTTTTCAATTTGAATACTGAATATGTCGTTAAGGAGGATCAAATTGTAATTGTAGATACATTTACTGGTCGTTTACAGCCTGGACGTCGTTGGTCAGAAGGATTGCATCAAGCTATTGAAGCAAAAGAAAATGTTACGGTTCAAAAAGAATCAAGAACATATGCTTCTATTACATTCCAAAATTATTTCAGACTCTATCAGAAGCTTTCTGGTATGACAGGTACTGCAGTAACTTCAAGTGAAGAATTTTATAAGGTATATGGTCTTGAAGTTATAAGTGTTCCGACAAATAAAGTACAACAAAGAATTGATAAGAATGATCTTATTTTCCAAACCGAAATAGGAAAGTTTAAGGCGATTGCTCGAGAAGTTAAAAAGTTAAATAAAACAGGTCAGCCGGTGCTTATCGGTACCGTCTCTATTGAAAAGAATGAAATTCTTTCTGATTTTCTTAAGGCTGAAGGCGTACAGCATGAAATTTTGAATGCCAAGAATCATGAAAGAGAAGGAGAAATTGTGGCACAGGCAGGAAAGAAGGGTGCGGTGACTATCGCTACGAATATGGCCGGTCGCGGAGTTGATATTCGTCTCGGAGGAAATCCGGGGTCAAAAGATCTTTACGAAGAAGTAAAATCAATCGGTGGATTATTCGTTCTTGGTACAGAAAGACATGAAGCACGAAGAATCGATAATCAATTACGAGGCCGTTCTGGACGACAAGGAGATCCCGGAGCAACGCAGTTTTTCGTTTCTCTTGAAGATTCACTCATGAGAATTTTCGCATCAGACACCATAAAAAATATGATGGGTAGACTCGGTGTTGCTGAAGATGAAGCGATCGAAAATCGCATCATTACGCGTTCACTTGAGAACGCTCAGTCGAAAATCGAAGGTTTTAACTTTGATTCTCGAAAGCATGTTCTTGAATATGATGATATTTTGAATCATCAGCGAAAAACTGTATATGAAAGACGTAAAAATATTTTACTCGGTACTCCTGAAGAAGTAGAGCAAAAGATTATGGAGGTGATTGGTAATAATACCGATCTTAAGAAAGTTGTTGATGATAAAATAACTCAAGTTGGAAAAGAGAGATTCCTTATTGTGACTCGCCAGCTTATGCTTCAAAGTATCGATATGTTCTGGGTCGAACATCTAGAAATCATGGACTATACGCGTTCTAGTGTGAATCTTCGAGCATATGGACAGCGTGATCCTCTTGTTGAATACAAGAAAGAGGGATTAAGATTATTCAAAGAAATGCAGGCAGCAATTAATACTCAAATTATAAACCTATTACCACATGTTGCCGGTGGCGTAATTACCCAAGAGGCGGTAGAATTAAAGGAGGTACACGATCAGGCTCAAACTATCGGCAGCGGAGACGGTGATTCAAATAAACCTGAAGTGCATAAAAAAGAAGTGGGCCGAAATGATCCATGCCCATGTGGTTCAGAAAAAAAATATAAAAAGTGCCATGGAAAATAAATCACAACATTATTTTTTCTTAGTTATCCTTGTCGGGGTTATTGTTTTATCTATTCTTATCTTCTTTCCTTACCTGACATCTCTCTTGCTTGCCATGGTTTTCTCTGTGATGTTCGCTCCATTGCATAAATGGATATCAAAGATTTTTTCTCGAGGAAATCCAGCAAGTTCGCTTTCAACTTTTATTACGCTTATCATAGTTGCGATTCTTATCATCACACCTCTTATTTTTCTCGGTAAACAAATCTATACTGAAAGTGAGCATCTTTACTTCAGCTTAACTGATGAAGGTAAACGTTCTGCGATTATAGAAACTCTCAATTCATTATCACAAAGCATTTCAGTAAAGCTCGGTAATATATTTCCGGCATACAGCTTCGATAATTTCAATGTTACCACCTATGTGCAGAATTTCTTGGAATGGTCATTTGCCAATCTCGACACTATTTTCTCAAGCGTTACCAAGCTTGCTCTGCAAATATTCATAATGCTTTTTGCTTTGTTTTATCTTCTTCGTGATGGAGGTAAATTCAAGAAGGCTATGATCGCTATCAGTCCGCTGGCAGATAGTTATGATGAAAGAATTTTTGCTAAGATACGACAAGCTATACGATCTGTTGTTGCTGGATCTCTGGTAGTCAGCGTTATACAGGGTATTTTGACAGGACTTGGCTTCTATATATTCGGAGTTCCTAACCCTGCGCTGTGGGGAAGCTTCGCAGTGGTTGCAGCTCTGATTCCTGCTATTGGAACATCACTTGTTAATATCCCTGGTATTATTTATCTTTTCTTCGCCAGCACTCAGCTTCATGCCTTCGGACTTCTTGTTTGGGCAATACTCGCAGTCAGTTTGATTGATAATTATCTCGGTCCCATACTCATAAATCGTGGTGTTCATATTCATCCTTTCCTCATTCTATTGTCAGTTATGGGAGGTCTCGTCTTCTTCGGTCCTATCGGATTCATAGCTGGTCCTCTTATAATCGCTCTACTCTTCGCTCTCCTAGAAATGTACAAGACTTCAAAACAGTGATAGAGTGCCTAGACTCATAACTTTATGGCATTTATAGATGATTTAACATTTCATATTAAAGCTGGAAACGGCGGAACTGGCGTTGTGCGTTGGAGACATGAACGCGGTAAGGAATTTTCTGGTGCCGCAGGAGGTAATGGTGGAAAAGGCGGAGACGTTTATATACGTGCTGTTCGTGACCTTGGTATTCTCGCACGATATCGCAATACAAAGGAATTTGAAGCTGGAAAGGGCGGAGATGGGGCACGAAACAGTATGCATGGTGCTGATGGAGAGAATCTCACCATTGATCTTCCTATTGGCTCTATAGTGACTGATGGACGTACCAAGAGACAATTCAATCTCCTTAATGATGGCGATACTATTCAAATTTTAAAGGGTGGTCGTGGCGGTCTTGGCAATGAGCACTTTAAGGCGTCTACGAATGTTACTCCGAAACAATTCACTCCTGGCAAGGAAGGTGAGGAGTCTGATTTTCATATTGAACTTGAACTTGTTGCTGATGCAGGACTTATTGGTTTACCGAATGCTGGCAAATCAAGCCTATTGAATGCACTTACGAATGCTCGTGCACAAGTAGGAAGTTATGCCTTTACGACTCTCGAACCGAATCTCGGAGCTCTTCAGGGTGGATTTATTCTTGCAGATATTCCAGGACTTATAGAGGGTGCTTCAGAAGGAAAGGGACTTGGACATAAATTCTTGAAACATATTAAAAGAACAAAAAGAGTTCTGCATCTCATTTCATTAGAAAATGATGCGATTATCGATGTATATAAAACAATACGAGATGAACTTAAACAATACGGTCAAGGACTTAATGATAAAGAAGAGACAATTATCCTAACAAAAACAGATGTAACCGATGAGAAAAAAGTAGAGTCTGCCATTAAGAAATTACAAAAATACAATAAAGACATACTTACTGTAACAGTTCTCGACGATGATATGGTGAAGAAACTTTCTGATGAAATTGTGAAGCGATTGAGGAAATAGAATAATTTTGTTAGTATAATCCTCATGGATAAGAAATACCTCGCAACTATAGGTCTTGAGATACATGCTGAGCTCAAAACAGCATCAAAGATGTTCTGTGCTTGTAAAAATGACCCTGATGAGGAGAAAGCTAATGCCAATATATGTCCTATTTGTATGGGGCATCCAGGTACTTTGCCAGTTTTAAATAAAGAGGCTATTAAGCATGTTTTAAAGATCGGTTATGCAGTTGGAGGTAACATTGCAGACTTTACTGAATGGGATCGAAAGAACTATTTTTATCCTGATATTCCAAAAGGTTATCAATTGAGTCAGTACAAATATCCACTTGTTTCTAGTGGAACTCTTTCTGGCGTAGAACTAACTCGTATTCATCTTGAAGAAGATACAGCTCAATCAACTCATGATGTCCATGAAAAGAGTTTAGTAAATTTCAATCGTGCTGGCGTTCCACTTATGGAACTTGTTACTGAACCAGTTATTCATGATGCGGAAACCGCAGTAAAATTTGCAAAGGAATTACAGTTACTCCTTCGATATATCGGAGCAGGGGAAGCAAATCTAGAAAAAGGAGAAATGCGTGTTGAGGCAAATATTTCAGTTGCAAGCGCCGAAGATACTCAGGCGAAGAAGTTTGGAACAAAGACTGAAGTAAAAAACTTGAACTCTTTCAAGTCAGTAGAGAAAGCTATTGCATATGAAATTGAAAGACAGACTCAGCTTATTGAAGCGGGGGAGAAGGTAGTGCAAGAAACTCGTGGGTGGGATGAAAATACTTCAAAGACATATTCACAACGTTTAAAAGAAAGTTCACATGACTATAGATATTTTCCAGATCCTGATATTCCAAAATTGAAAATAAGCGAAGTAGAAGAATTCAATAAGGAACATCTCACAAAAGAAACTCCAGAGCTTCCATGGGTGAAGAGGGAACGATTCATTAAGGACTTTAAAACCACAGAAAAGGAGGTTGCGGTATTTATCGAATCTCCCGAAAAGGCTCGCTACTTTGAAGAGGTGATAATGGATAATTCAAAGATAGTAAAATTAGCAATAAATTATATACTCAATACCCCAGTAGATGTGACTACTATACATGCAAAGAATTTTGCAAAGCAGATC
>JAYTHA010000108.1:0-7698 GCA_043732935.1 Candidatus Tayloriibacteriota bacterium | reverse complement strand
ACATCTTCGTCCATGGAGAATGCGAAAAATGTAATCACACAGGATACAAAGGCAGAATTGGTATCTACGAAGGTATAAAAATCTCTCCTGAAGTAAATACAGTTATCGATATGAATCCAAGCGAAAAGGAGGTTGAAAAAGCTGCAGCTCCACAAGGAATTCTTACACTCAAGCAAGACGGAATTATCAAAGTATTAAAAGGAATAACATCTATCAGTGAACTTGAAAGAGTGATTACTATTGAGGATTAATTTACGAAGCAGAAAAAAACTCGTGTCAGTTGAATTTTAAAAAAAGAGGAGTAGTATTAGAGATAGGTAGAGAAGAAAAGTTCGCATTAAAGAACTTTTCCAATCGGGTACATGAATCTCTAAACAATACTTTCAATGCGATCACCAAAAGTTAAAGGTAGCCTCAAGGATAATCCCAGTACGTATACACGAGGTATACAACCAGAGTGTCCTCAAAACTACATCAGATAGTTCGAGTAAACGAGCTATATTGTTTAGAGATTTATGAATCCGATAATGCTGTGTAGGTGCTATACTTCTTACTGTAATTCACTATGCCCAATAGCTTAGCACACATTAATAATTATGTCAAGTGATACTTCAACCCCAGAGCAGGATGTTAGTAAAGAAACAGGATACCTCGATCAGACCCTGCGACCTTCTCGTTGGGCTGATTATATTGGTCAAAAGTCTATAAAAGACAATCTTCATATACTTTTAACTGCTGCACAGGAGAGAAAACACCCACCAGAGCATATCTTATTCTATGGTCCTCCAGGTCTTGGTAAAACAACCATTGCGCACCTTATTGCAAAGGAAACTGGGGCTCAAATGAAAGTTACGTCTGGTCCAGCTATATTAAAAGTTGGAGATTTGGCTTCTATCCTGACAAATCTCGCGCATGGAGACATACTTTTTATTGACGAAATACATAGACTCAACAAAGCTATAGAAGAAGTACTCTATCCTGCTATGGAGTCTGGGGTCCTAGATATTATCATTGGTAAGGGTCCTTCTGCAAGGACTATTCAGCTGGAACTACCCTCTTTTACCCTTATAGCAGCTACTACACGTATTGCTATGATTTCATCACCCTTACGCTCAAGATTCTCAGGGGGTGTCTTTAAGCTCGAATTTTACACCGAAAGAGAGATCGGTGAGATCATCAAACGGTCTGCAAAGATTCTTGAGATAAAGATTCATGATGATGCTATCAAGGAGATCGCTTCACGAAGTCGTTTCACCCCAAGAACTGCAAATTATTTCCTTAAGAGGTGTCGAGACTATGCGCAGATTGAAAAAACATCGCTTACGCAAGAAATAGTAGAGAAAGCATTAAAAATGCTTGGGGTTGATGAGTTAGGATTGAATGGTGCAGACCGAGATATCTTAAAAACAATGATCGAAAAATTTGGCGGAGGTCCAGTGGGGCTCAACACTATTGCCGCTGCCCTTTCTGAAGAACAGGCTACTATCGAAGAAGTCTATGAACCATACCTCATACAGCTTGGATTGCTTGAACGAACGCCGAAAGGTAGAGTAGCCACTGAGAAGGCATTTAATCATTTAAATATAAAGAAATGATAGAGATCACTGATGCCATTCCAGATGATGCAAAAGGTATAACTAATATACTCTATTGTTCAAGTAGCAACTTACACTAAGCAAGCTATAGATTTTTATAAAAAAATAGGGTTCGTAGAGACTGAAAAAAGAATGGGTGGTGAAAAGATGAGAAATGGTAAAATCATTCCTGAGATGGAGATGATTATAGAAGCGAGTAAATAAAAACTATAGAACAATTTACTCCCCCTGATAAGTTCCCAAGATTCTTTATAGTAGTAAAATACAGGCATGGAAAATACTCAGCTTCAAACCTTATATAAAACCTTTGACGATGCCAGACGTGAGAATGGCGTGGAGTATTGGTATGCTCGTGATTTATATCCCCTATTAGGCTATTTACGCTGGGAAAACTTTGAAACTGCTATTGAGAGGGCTAAAGAAGCCTGTCAAAATTCAAAGGGTTCTGTGACGGATCACTTTCGTGACGTCACGAAGGTGATCGAGGTTGGTAAAACTGCAAAACAAGAAATAGCAGATATAAAACTAACAAGATACGCCTGTTATTTAGTAGCTCTGAATGGAGATCCACGTAAAACAGAAATAGCTTTTGCACAAGCATACTTTATTACGCAAACCAAAAAAATGGAGTTAATTGAACGAAGAATGTCTGAACTTGAAAGAATTGGTGCTAGAGAAAAACTAACAATTACTGAGAAAGCCTTTGTTACTTTGGCATTTGGCAGGGGTGTGGATGGTAGAGGAATATCTGAAATACGGAGCTTTGGTGATAAAGCGCTCTTTGGTGGAAAAACAACTGGTGATATGAAGAAGAAACTTGGAGTTAAGGCCAACACTCCGTTAGCAGATATTCTGCCTGAGGTGACGATCTCAGCAAAAGAATTTGCGACTGCTATAACTACTGAAAACACAAGAAGAAAAAATCTTCAAGGAAAAGGTAGTATACTTAATGAACATGTAATCAATAATAGAAATGTTAGGGGTGTATTAATTAAATCGAATATTTACCCAGAATCATTACCGCCAGCAGAGGATATAAAGAAAATGACAGCGAGACATAGGAAAGAATCAAGGGAATTACAAAAAAAACAAAAGAATGAGATAAAAGGGGTGTTAAAAAAATTAAAATAATACCATGTCCGGACATAATAAATTTTCAAAGATAAAGCATCAGAAGGCAAAGAATGATGGCCAGAAAAGCAAGATTTTCGGAAAGCTTGTGCGTTTCATTACCGTAGAAGCGAAAAAAGCTGGAGGAAATCTCAAATCTCCTGGTTTAGCTTTAGCTATCGAGAAAGCAAAAAAAGAAAATATGCCAAATGACACCATTGATAGAGCTATAAAGAAAGCGACAACTGATAACAGTGCACAAATGGAAAATATCCAGTATGAATCATATGGTCCAGGAGGAATCGCTATCTTGATCGAAGCTCTTACTGATAATAGGAACAAGGCTGCACAAGAAATAAAAGCGATTCTAGCCCGACATGGAGCGGAGTTGGCTTCACCTGGAAGCGCATCATGGGCTTTTACCAAAGGTCATGAAGGAATAGTTGCAAATATGACAATGCCACTTGAGGATGCTGATATTGAAAAACTACATGAACTCGTCGAAGCACTTGAGGAAAATGACGAGGTTCAAGAAGTATTTACTAACGCTGAATAACTATGAAAATTCTTGGTATAGATCCAGGATATGACAGGCTAGGAATTGCAATCATTGAAAATGGGATATTAATTCATTCCGAATGTTTTTCTACTTCTCCAAAAGATACTTTCTATACTCGATTAAAAGAAATTGGTCAAAGAATAAACGCTATTATTTCAGAATTCTCACCAGACGTTATGGCGATTGAATCCCTTTTTATTACAAAAAATCAAAAGACGGCTATGAAAGTCGCCGAGGCAAGGGGTGTTATATCCTATGAAGCAAGCTTAAAAGGCATTCTCATACATGAATACTCACCTCCTCAAATAAAAGTTGCTATAACAGGTCACGGGGGGAGCGACAAAACTCAAATAATCAAAATGATCCCTTTATTGTTAAAAATAAAGGCTAAAAAAGCATTGGATGATGAATACGACGCAATCGCAGTTGCCCTTACCTGCCAAGCTCATATGGGTTCAAAAATAAAATAGTTGTCCACAATCTAAAAGGGTTGCAAAATATCGATACTTTTGTTACAAATATGAAATCTGAAAATTATCCAATAAATTTAGATATTTAATATGTCAAAAACAAAAGTTGAAGAAGTAAAAAAAGTAGCTCCACGAGAAGCTGTCGAGGAAGAGGAGAAAACTCTTGAGCCTGATTTAGTTCTTGGTGATGAGCTTGTTCCAGGAGAAGTGGCGAGTGAAGAAGAGGAAGATGAGGATGGAACAGTTTTAGATGACGAAGAAGTAGATCCTTTCAAAGATAAGTGGGAGGAGTAATAAAAAGGCCCCGATTGATGGGGCTTTTTTTTATTTTCTACCTAACAATAATCTTGACGAATCTCTTCTTACCAACACGAAGCACAATATCCTTTTCTGCCTTCATATGCGTATCAGTTATGATTTCGTCTGTGCCAACGTATGAAACAGCATTACCCTCAATTAAACGTCGCCAATCGGCATTTGAGCTTACAGTACCAGCATTTATGAGAGCATCTTTTATGTGAGAACCGTGTGGAACTTCCAATTCTTTAATGTCGTCTGGAATCTCTCCTTTTGAGAAGGCCTTGTCGAATGAAAGTTGGGCTTTGCGGGCAGCTTCTTCACCATGAATCATAGAAACAATTTCTTTTGCCAAACGCATCTTTAGATTTTTTGGGTTAGTACCTGAATCAAAAGCATCTTTTATGACCCCAAGATCTTCACGAGAAACATCAGTAACAATTTCAAATCCAGGAATAATAAGACCGTCCGCCCAACTCATCACCTTTCCAAACATTTCGTCTGGATTTTGATCGAGACTTACCATATTGCCTTCAGTTTTTCCCATTTTCTTACCAGAGGAATCAACAAGAAGTTTTGTCGCAATAACAAACTTCTCCTTATTCTTCAGTGATTTCATAAAATCTCTTCCTGCAAGCATATTAAATGTTTGATCATTACCACCTATTTCACCATCAACATTCATAGCTACAGAATCGTAGCCTTGCATAAGAGGATACATGAATTCATGGATATAGAGAGGTTTGTCTTCTTTAATGCGCTGAACAAACATGTCTCGCTTGAGCATTTGATTAACAGTCATTTGTGATGAAAGCTCCAAAACATCTTCGAAACTCATTTTTCCCAACCATTCGGAATTAAATTTTAAAAGCGCTTTATTTGCACCAAAAAATGATATAAATGCTCCAGCTTGCTTCTGATATTCCTTGCAATTTTCCAGAACTTCTTCTTTTGTAAGTTTCTTTCGTGCTGCAGTTTTATCACTTGGATCTCCAATCATTGCAGTGAAGTCTCCAATAAGAAAGATTATTTCATGACCTAGTTTCTGAAGTTCACCGAGCTTTTTCAAAGGTATAGCGTGTCCTAGGTGAAGGGTCTTTCCAGTAGGATCAACTCCGAGATAGAAAGTGAGCTTCTCCCCCTTCAATAATTTACTCTTAAGAAAATCTTTATTAGGAAAAATAGCCTCAACTCCACGAGAAAGGAATTGTTCTATTTTTTTCTCATCTGTAATTATTTCAGTTTTATTGAATCCAAACATATATTGTAACCTTTATGTACTATGTAATGTACCATATTTATGATAAAATTTCGAAATGTCTAAAAGAAAGAGGTTCTTCAGCTCCATAACTTGGAAAATAGCAAAACCACTTATTATACTCGTTATTTCGATTGGCCTCATCGGTTCAAGTATTGCAATTATCTGGTTTTCAACCCTTCAAATACCTGATTTGAGTGCATTTGAGGCACGAAAGGTTTCCCAATCAACAAAAATATTCGATAGAACTGGCCAAATTCTTCTTTATGACATTCATAGTGATGCAAAAAGAACAGTTATTCCCTTCGAGGATATTTCTGTAAATATAAAGAACGCGACAATTGCTATCGAGGACTCAAGATTCTACCAACATTTCGGTATAGAACCAACATCCATTATTCGTGCTGTCCTTTCAAATCTAACTCCTGGCTCAGGACTTACCCAAGGAGGATCAACAATAACTCAGCAAGTTATAAAAAATTCCGTACTCACAAAAGACAAAACCATAACAAGAAAATTAAAGGAGTGGATTTTAGCAATAAAACTTGAAAAGGTTTTAACAAAAGACCAAATTTTAAGTACATATCTCAATGAAACACCTTATGGAGGAAGTATTTATGGTGTAGAAGAAGCAAGTAAGACGTTTTTTGGAAAATCTGCGAAAGATTTGGATTTAGCTGAAGCTTCATATATCGCTGCAATTCCACAAGCACCAACATTCTATTCTCCTTACGGTATTCATAAGGATAGACTTGATGCACGACACAATCTCGTTCTTTTAAAAATGAAAGAGAATAATTTCATCACTGATGATGAGTATCAAAAAGCTCTAAAAGAAGTGGTTAAATTCCTAGAGAAAAATACTACGGGCATACGTGCTCCCCATTTTTCACTCTACGTGAAAGATTATTTAGTTCAAAAATATGGTGAAAGTGTAGTAGAAGAAGGCGGTTTGAAAGTGACGACAACCTTAGACTTCATAATGCAAGAAAAAGCTGAGAAGGTAATCATAAATTTCGCTCCATCACTTGAATCACAATTCAATGCAAGTAATACAGCTATGGTTGCAATAGATCCAAAGACGGGAGATATTCTGACTATGGTTGGGTCAAGAAATTATTTTGATAAAAAAATAGACGGTAATTTCAACGTCGCTACAGCTTTTAGACAGCCTGGATCAACATTCAAGCCATTCGTATATGCGACAGCTTTCATGAAGGGTTACACTCCAGAAACAGAACTATTTGATACAGAAACTGAGTTCTCGACGAAATGTACAGTTGATAGTAAACCTAAAAATCCAGCAGACGATGCTACAAAAGTTTGTTATTCACCAGAAGAATATGATGGTATTTTCGAAGGTCCTATGACAATACGACAAGCATTAGCACATTCAAGAAACGTACCAGCAGTAAAAGCTCTGTACTTAGCTGGAATAAAAGATTCTATAGGTACGGCAGAGGCTATGGGTATAACAAGTCTCAAGGATCAAAATCAATACGGTTTAACGCTGGTTCTTGGAGGTGGAGAGGTATCTTTACTCGATCTTACAAGTGCTTATGGAGTGTTCGCAAATGATGGCATTAGAAATCCTTATAGATCAATACTTAAAGTTGAGGATGAAAAAGGAAATATCTTGGAGGAAGCAAAATTAGATCCAATTCAGGCTATTCTCTCACAACCAGCTCGACAAATAAACGACATATTATCTGATAGAAAAGCACGTCTCTCTTATTTGAATCCTATTGCTGACAATCTCGGCAGTACTAGAGATGTAGCAATGAAAACTGGAACAACAAACGATGTCCGTGACGTTTGGGTTGAGGGTTATACACCAAATCTTGTGGTTGGCGCATGGGCAGGCAAAAATGATAATACAACTATGGGTAAGAAGGTTGCTGGACTTATTATTGCACCAGTTTGGGGAGCATTTATGGCAGAAATTAATGATTCACTTGAAAGGGAGTATTTTAAAAAACCAGAACCTGAAGATACGAACATTAAACCAGTACTGAGAGGTATTTGGAAAGGAGGAATTTCATACAAAACAGATTCAACGACTGGAAAACTTGCTACAGATCTTACTCCGACAGAATTACAACAAGAAACTATATTTAATAGTGTTCATACTATTCTCAATTGGGTTGATAAAGACAATCCTCGAGGAGATATACCGAAGGATCCAAAACAAGACCCTCAATATGACTATTGGGAATATGGTGTTAGAAAATGGTTTGATATATGGCAAAAAGACAATCCAACTTTCAAAGAGGTGACGGAAATTAAAATACCGACAGAGGTTGACGATATTCATATCCCTGCAAACTTCCCCGTGATAACTATCACCTCCCCCGCAACGGATACTGTAGTTAATTCTAATTCAAAAGTTACTGTAACAATTTCAGCAAG
>JAYTHA010000107.1:0-6108 GCA_043732935.1 Candidatus Tayloriibacteriota bacterium | reverse complement strand
AGCAAGTTCTGGAGTTGTTGATACAAAAACCCGAAAAGCAACGATATCTGTATACACAAATCAAACCCCACCAGAAGTCTCTATTCAAGCTGAAATGTTAATTCATAATACCTATGATAATTAAAAAACGAGGATTTACATTGGTTGAAACACTTTTCTATATAGCAGGATTGGTAGTGCTTTTACTCGTGATCGCTACTCTTTTATTCTATATGTATGAATGGCATAGAAATATGACAATAGCACCAAGAGTAGATCGAGTTGGTATTAGCTTGGTTGATAAAATTGTCAGAGATATACGCGCAAGCGGAACAATAAATAGTGCACAAAGCTCATTCAATACGACAAATGGTTCCTTTTCGATTACAGGAACTGTGAATTCAACATCTGTAACCAGAAAGTTTTCACTCTCCAATGGTTATCTCACATATCAACAAGACACTGGAGCGATATCATATTTATCACCAAATGGAATGACGGTGACTCGGTTATATCTCACAAGTACGAGCTCTCCGATTTCTTCTGCTATAAAATTTGATATTGATATTGCATATAAAACCAAACAAGGTACAACCACAAAAACATATAGTGGTTTCTCTATTTTAAGACAATCATATGAATAAAGGATATATAATCATATTAAATGTGCTCTTACTAGCAACAATAAGCGTATTGGTAATTGTCGGAATTGTGAACCCAATTTTGTCTCATTTTTCATCATCACAATCTTTCATTGAATCAAAAAAGGCTTTTCTATTGGCAAATAGTGCTGCAGAAGAAGCCCTCTATAGACTTATGAATAATAAGACCCTTGGATCATCAAGTACCATTAGCCTTTCATCAAGCACAGCAACAATAACTATTACAAATTCCCTTGCAGGAAAAGACATAACGATCACTTCACCATCTAATACTTTCCAAAGAAATGTGAAAATAGGCCTTGCATTAGGAACAGGTATCTCTTTTCACTATGGTATTCAAAGTGGAATGGGAGGATTCGTACTCCAAAATACCTCGAGTGTAAATGGTAATGTCTTTTCAAGTGGCCCCATTACTGGCAGTGGAAACTATATTTATGGAGATGTTGTTTCCTCTGGTTCATCAGGTTTAATAAGTGGAATACACGCTACTGGTACGGCATTTGCCCATACTCTACAGAATTCTACGGTAGATAAAGATGCGTACTATATGGTTAAGACAAATACTACAGTGACTGGAACGTCTTATCCTAATAGTGCTGATCAACCAAGTGCCCCACTGCCGATATCAGATGAACAAATAAGTACATGGGAAGATGATGCATTAGCTGGAGGAATAGCAACATGTTCAAATGGAGAATACAAAATAACTGCAGATGCCACATTAGGACCGAAAAAGATTCCGTGTGATCTATTAATAAAAGGTAGTGGAATTACAGTAACCATAGCTGGGCCTATATGGGTTACTGGAAATATAACGACACAAACGAGTCCAATTCTAAAAATAAGTTCTATACTTGGGAATCAAAATGTTCCAATAATAGCTGATAATCGATCAAATCGATTAACAAGCAGTATCATAAACCTCGGACAAGGAACTGATTTTCAAAATTCAGGCACTGTTGGATCATTTGTCTTCATGATTTCACAAAATAATAGTGCCGAAAATGGTGGGTCTACAGAAGCTATTTCTGTCGGACAATCATCAAATGCTCTTGTCGGATATGCTGGCCATGGATTAATCGCATTAAGTCAGAGTGTCAGTTTGAAAGAAGTTACTGCGTATAAAATTACCTTACAAAACTCAGCGAATGTTATATACGACAGAGGCTTAGCAAGTTCACTTTTCTCAGCAGGACCAACAGGAGGTTATAATCAAATAGAGTGGAGTGAGTTCTAAATCACATTAACGAGAGAATACATTGGAGAAATCATAGCAACAGCGAAGAATCCGACAACTGCACCGATAATAACCATAAGAAATGGTTCGATAACTGTAGACATATCTTTTGTCTTCTGTTCAACATCATCTTCATAGAAAATGGCAACGCCCATAAGCATTTCTCCTATTTTTCCAGTCTCTTCTCCCACACTCATCATTTCACCCAAAAAAATCGGATAGAGTTTTGTATTTTCAGTGAATATTTTTGAAATTGGATCTCCTTTTTTTATACTTTCTCCTGCTTTTTCGAGCACAGCCTTATAGTGAACATTTTGAACAACATCAGTAGTAATGCGCACAGATTCAACCATATCAACACCAGAATTGAGAAGAGAGGAAAGTGTTCGAGCTGTTCGAGCTGAATTCACTTCTTTTATAATATTTCCAATAATTGGAATCTTTAAAATAACAGCGTGAATGATTTTCTTTCCACTCAATCTCTTTGACCATACAGTGAAAAATCCAATAACAACGACAAGGACAAGAAATACGAGGAGGCCATGATTGAGCACTGCATTACTTGTCCAAAGAACAAATTTTGTCGACATCGGAAGATCAAGCTTAAGTTCTCCGAATGTCTTCATGAGTGTTGGCACAATATATGTAAGCATTAGGATAGCAATGAGAATCATGGCAAAAAGAATAATAGCGGGATACATCATTGCTCCTTTAATTCTTCTTTGTAATGAATATGATTTATCCATTTGCGTAGCAACGATAGTAAGGGCTTCTGAAAGGGTTCCGCTCTGCTCCCCTGCTCTTACCATTGAAATGAAGATTGGAGAAAATACATTTTTAAATAAACTCATTCCTTCACTTAACGTTTTTCCTTCACTTACGCTTTGTTGCAATGAAACGAGAACCTTTTTTAATTCTTTATTCTTAGTCTGTCTTTCCATAACACCCAGAGCACGAGACATAGAAAGTCCTGCAGTTATCATGGCGCCAAGATTTCGTGCGAAAGTAATTTTTTCTTGAGTTTTAACTGAATGAAGAAAAGGCAAAGAAATATTGATATTCTTTGAGAGTCCTGATTTTCCATCCTTTTCTCTTACATCAAGAACCTCTTCTCCTGATTCTTTGAGAATTTTATATAATTCATAACGATCCTTAGCGTCTCGTTCACCCTTATATACTTCGCCTCCTGTTTTTTTTGCTTTAAAAATAAAATGTGACATGTAATGTAAAAATTAAAAGAAATTATTCAGAAATAACGCGCAAAACTTCTTCAATAGTCGTATTTCCTTGTACTGCATTGAAGATTCCATCCTCAATCATCGTAATCATTCCCTCTTTCTTTGCTTGAACTTCTATTTCTGCTGTTGATGCGCCCTTAATGATCAATTCCTTAATACTGGGCGTAACTTTCAATACTTCATGGATACCAACTCGACTCTTATATCCATCATCGTCTTTCGTAGTAGTCGGCTTATAGAAAGGAATTTTATCCCAGGTATCGCTTGGCTTTACTACTTTCTCAGCCTTAAGAACTTCAAGTACTCTATTCAAATCAACCGTCTTATCCAAAGCAACAAGTTCAGTCTTTGATAAGAAATATTTTTCTTTGCTTTCTGATAATCTTCGCACAAGTCTTTGAGCGATAATTACATTTATTGTAGAAACGAGAAGGAATGGCTCGATTTTCATATCAAGAAGTCTCGGAATTGCACCGGCGGCGCTGTTCGTGTGAAGTGTTGAGAGAACAAGGTGTCCAGTAAGAGCAGCGTTCACTGCAAGAGAAGCTGTTTCATTATCTCGAATTTCACCGACCATAATAATATCAGGGTCTTGTCGCACAAGAGTCCTCAATCCAGAAGCAAAGGTAAAACCAATATCAGGCTTAACCTGGGTCTGATTTATTCTTTTCATTTGATATTCAACGGGATCCTCAATAGTAGAAATATTAACGTCTGGCTGATTCAAAATATCAAGAATAGTATAAAGAGTAGTAGTTTTTCCGGATCCAGTAGGTCCTGTGGTGAGAATCATACCTGTTGTAAGTGTCGTAGCATGGTGTATTCTCTCAAGTCCCTCTCCATGAAAGCCGAGATATTCCAAAGTAAAACCGGAAACATTTTCTCGAAGGAGACGCATAACGGTTTTCTCACCATAATATGTTGGAAGAAGAGACACACGGAAAGAAACTTGTTCGCCATTCATATCAATTTTGAAACGGCCGTCTTGCGGTAAACGTTTCTCATCGAGTTTGAGATTTGAAAGCACTTTTATACGGGCTGTGATAGACGCTTCAGCATTTCTTGGAAGAACCATAGCATCATGAAGCAAGCCGTCGATTCTATATCGAACAAGAAGCTGGTCTTCCATAGGTTCAATATGAATATCAGATGCGTTTTGTAATATCGCATGCTTAAGAAGCGTATCAACAATACGAACAACAGGAAGATCCTCTGCAATTTTCTTCAAATCCTCCTCGGTAGCAGCCTCTCCTGTTTCTTCTCCAATCATTTTTAAAGTATCTGATTCTTTTTGAATGATATCTCCGAATTCTGCCTTCAAACTTTTCTGATACTGGATAATTGCATTCTTAATAGACTCAGTGTCAGTGAGTCTTGGTGCAATTTTAAGATTCACCTTCTTCTTTACGAAATCAATTGCAGAAAGATCATCAACATCAAGCATTGCAACCTCGAGAGTGTCCTCATTTTTCTTGAAAGCGATAATATTGTGAGTTCGGGCAACTGGTTCAGGAATAAGTGAGAGTGTTTCAAAGTCGATTTTTCTTGATTTCAAATCAACAAAAGGAATACCAAGAACATAGGCTTGCATTCTTCTGAGATTGTCCTGGGTGATTTTACCGCTTGAGACGAGAACGTCGCCAAGCCGTGTGCCCTTTTCTTCAGCATCCTTCTGAGCAGATTCGAGGTCAGCTTTTGAAACGAGATTCGAATCAAGAATGAATTTATTCAACTGTGAATCTTCTATATACATAGAGCTTTTATCGCTTAATTATATCAGAAGAAAAGGTTAATTGCTGGGGATACCAATCTTTTCAGGGGCTGTGCATAGAATACCCTTTACTTTTACCAACTTTCTTGGTATAATACTCACAGTTAACCGAGCACATCGACAATTGATCGTGCTACAAACCTCGGTGCCTTAAAAGCACCCTTTCGGAGATTCTAAAAATGAAAAACAAAATCATCGCGGTCATGGCCGTTGTAGTTCTCTGCTTTGGCCTCATGGCTAAGGTGGGGGCGGTAGTCGGTTTTGGCGGATTTCAAATGGGCTCGGTGGAGAAAGTAGGTGATCAATGCGCACAGAACAGCCTGGAAATGTATATCTATGTCTTTCAGGATAGCGCAGTCAGCCTGCAATGGGCTGGACATTACTACAACACCAACAGCCTTCAATTCAATCACATGGACGAAGTTCAGGCCTTTTTCCAACAGCAATTGCAACTGCTTCTTCAGAGAATTGCTGTGAGCAACAATCCCTCCCTGAGTAAGTCTTCACCATTTTGGTTTTACGCCTGGACATCGAAATACAATGGTCCCTTGAATGCCAACATCAATTACCTCGGCATTCCAACAACCTACTTCAGCTTCATGAAGATAGGCAACAACTACTATCCCCCGAATACTTCCGGGATGAACCTTCAGTTCCTTGATGCTGTTGCTTACGATATTCCACAACTCAGCTGGGGAAGGATGACGGTTACCAATATCGCAAACAGCACCTATCAGGTCTATGATCCTTTACTTAACACCAACGACACCTATTACGTTGATTCAGCGAGCGATCTGATTCTTGTTCCACTACAAGCGGCATTGTCTGGAACAAACGGTTCATTTCGAACCAAAATCAGCCTTGTGTCGAGGAATAGCAAGATTTTCCAAACCTTCGACAGCATGGGTAATCTGGCAAAGGAGGAACTTCCGAGCATTACTTCGCTCAACCGAACATCGCTAAATACCGTAAACCTTGGGGTTAATGGCGGTGAAGTCGGAAGAATCTTCCAAGCACTATCAGGTCCCACACCTCAGGGGCCTTGGACAATGAACGGGAACTACCAATCAATGTCACCGGCAAGAAGCCTGACATTTCCCGTAATCGCACCGATCAATACCAATCATTTATTCTTCAAACTCCGCTCGACAAACGGCGTTCCGAGTTATTGATGAGATGAATTCAATCAAAAAGCCCAGCGTGAGCCGGGCTTTTCTTTTT
>JAYTHA010000106.1:0-3310 GCA_043732935.1 Candidatus Tayloriibacteriota bacterium | reverse complement strand
CAGCGTGGGTCTTGAAATGCGATATCAAAAAGTTTTTCGCAAATATCGATCACAAAGTCCTGATCGGTATTATGGATTCGTATATTCCTGACAAAGATATCACCCGGCTTCTATCCGTAATCATTGGAAGCTTTAGATCAAACGCAGAGGGTGTCGGTCTGCCGCTCGGCAACCTGACATCGCAGCTGCTCGTGAATATTTACATGAATGAGTTTGACCAATTTGTGAAGCATAAAATCAAAGCAAAATACTATATCCGCTATGCTGACGATTTTGCTGTCATGTCTCATGACCGTGTATGCCTCGAAAGGACCCTGACCCTCATGCAAGACTTTTTGAGAGATCGGCTCAAGCTTTCTATGCATCCCAATAAGATTTCAATTTCTACTGTGGCATCAGGAGTAGATTTCCTTGGCTGGATTCATTTCCCGGACCATCGCGTTTTGCGTACGGCAACCAAACGCAGAATGTTTAGCGGTATTGCAGCACGAGAGGGAAAAGAAGAAACGGTCCAGTCATATCTCGGACTTTTGAGCCATGGCAACACTTGGAAGTTAAAACAACAGGTTCAGGCTAAAACGGCCGAAATTAAGAAAGTGCCTCCAGCAGCCGAGCTTCTCACCCCGTAATTGCCCCTGTTCGCCCGTGTGTCCGCTTTTCTGCCAAAAGTAAGGCGTTTCCATGGCTTCGGACTGATTCGACGGCGTGTGCCAAAAATTCAAGCAGTTCGAACTAGACTTCTTCAAAACCTTCCGGTATGTTCGTGTGTGCATGAAAAAAGCATTTGTAAAAGCAACACCAAAAGATATAAACCACACGAGCTTTGCCGGCTATCTCCAAGTTTCCTATCAAGGGCTCCTGGATTCCTTTAGTTTTCCGAATGATTGCGCCAGAGAAGACGAATGGAGATCGGGTGATGGTAAGGTTCGTGTTGAGTGGGCATTCAAAACAAAAGGCAAGAAGCCAACAGTCATAACTATTTACGACTACAAAGATCCTCGGCCGTTAGAAGATATCGATATGTGGCACGTGGGCCTAAAAGGGGACCAGGAGCAACTCGAGGCATTTTTCAGAGAGCGGAGTTTGTTTGTAATGACTCCAACTTTTAATACAGATTGTTCAAATTAAAGATTCGAGGTTCAATCTTTAATACTCCATATGTAATTCTATTGAGTTACTGTAATGACCAACCCGACACTTCCCAACACGCTAGCGACCTTTTCACATTTTTCATTTGAGCCTTCACATATTATTACACTTCCAGTACGGTCAGCAAAAAATGCTAAATTATCAGCTCTCTCTTTGGTGCATTGAATGGCTCTTATGATTTGCGATGTTACAGCTTCAAAAGTATGGCAATTACAATTAAACAGAATAGTCTTCCAACCGGATGAATGGGTGGGGTCTATTGTTAACGTCATATTTATCGGATCTGATTTTGTAGTGTTTAGGTTCATGTTATTAATGAATGACTTTTATTCCTTCTTTAACATTTTATAAATACGTTTGGCAGATATAAGTTTATTTTCTTCGTCTAAAGCACTCATTTGACCTTGCACATAATTCACCAAAGCTTCGTCGTTATTGCCGACTACTTCTTCTAGTGTTCCAAGTGCGTAAGCAACTATACTTTGCCCTTCTTTCTCTACTTTTCCTTGTGCCATTTTTAATATTCCGACAGCTAGTTCGTGATCACCCATCTTTTGAGCACTAAGTGAAGCCATACACCAGGGTGCAGCTTTATATGGTATTAGAGCAATTTCTTCAGTGAAAGCTTCGTAAGCTTCTTTGTATTTTTCTAGTTCTATATAGTCTTCACCAATATAACTCCAGATATAAGGGAAGCGTGGTTCAATTTCTGTAACTTTTTTATAATGTTGAATTGCAGATTGATAATCTTTTTCTGATTCAGCTATTTTCCCAAGATAAATGAATGCAATGCCGTTATCTGGATTGGAGACTAAAAAATCAGTACATTTTTCTTTACAGATTTTATATTCTTTGTTTTTGAAATCACTGACGATATCATCAGGTAAATCTCCTAAAGCTTTGAATGTACCCGTATTACTCATACATTGAATTTTACTCGAGAATGAGAACTAAAGTAAGAGGTACAAATATTAGTAAAAAGGGGTGGTCGGTGAGTTTGTTTACATCTTGTCCGTCAATGTAAACAAAGTGGGTAGGTTTGCTTACGTTGACTTCTTGTCCCGTCCGATCAACGATCAGGGGATTATTGATAAAGATTTAATCAAAAAACTAGAAGAATTTATATCCGAGCAAGTCAAAGAATGTCGATCTCGGTGGAAAGAAGAACTCTGGGGAAGTGAAGATATCGAAGTACATGGATCCAATGAGTTTATCGGCGGCAAAGCTGATGCTTATGAAGATTGCCTAGAGATGCTCCAAAAGCTAAAGATTAGTGAATAGATGGCTGAAACAAGGCTTCATTCACTAGTTTTTACCTAAATTCAGTGAATTTGTAGGTATTGTTGTTTTTGCTTAAATATGCTAGTATTGTGACTGGAGTATACCTTTAAGGATAACTCTAGTCTACAAATGGACAATAAACCAACAAAAGGAGCATATTTAGAGACCTTGTTACGGTCCAATAAAACCATCTTTTCCATACAAGATGTTGCTTTGATGTGGGGCGAGGAAAATGAGAGGACTATCAGTATCAGGTTGAACAAGTATGTAAAAGCTGGAAAGTTGATCAGGGTCCGTCGAGGTTTGTATGTAAAAGATCAGAACTATGATCGATTTGAATTAGCTACTCGTATCTACACCCCCTCATATATCAGCTTTGAAACTGTTTTAACAAGAGAAGGTGTTAATTTTCAATACTATGGAAATGTTTTTACTGCATCATATATCAATCGAGAGATCAGTGTCGGTGAGCAGAAAATAACTTTTGTGCGAATGAAAGATTATGTGTTAAGCAACACCACTGGTATTGAGCATAAGGGAAATCATGCCATCGCCACTCGAGAGCGTGCCTTTTTGGACCGTGTTTACGTGAGCAAAGATTATCACTTTGATAACTTGGCTAATTTGAATTGGGATAAGGTGTTTGAAATCTTGCCTATTTACCATAACAAGCGATTGGATAAAAAAGTAAAAGAATATTTTGAAGCTTATAAAAACAATAAAACTGTATGACATTAGACTACTCAAAACATAAGAATATTTTGCTTCAGATTCTGAAAGATATTTATTCGGACACTTCCATCGCATCTTATCTTGGCTTTAAGGGGGGTACTGCGGCGTTGATGTTCTATAACTTACCTCGAAATTCAGTCGATCTAGA
>JAYTHA010000105.1:0-2538 GCA_043732935.1 Candidatus Tayloriibacteriota bacterium | reverse complement strand
TTGGGTTGGGTTCTTAGTCCCTTTGATTCTTTGTCGATTAATTTTGGCAAGTCAAGGGGACTTTTGTTATAATCATAATGTAATTTTGCAATATCTTGTGGCTACGGCTTTAGGATCAAAATTATTAAAATCTGCTTTTGAGTATTTCTGTCGGCAATGAAAGAGTTTGTAAATTAGGCTTACGGAACAGTGAATACAGAATTTTAAAATAAAAAACATTTTAGTTGGTGCGATATACTGATAGACTTTGATGTCTTGCATAAAATTCAGCCGTTTCACTCTAGAAATAAAACTCTATTTTGAATGGCGGTGGTATAGATGGTATTTCGCACACATTTTTCTTCGTTGCTAACGTCAATCGGAATGAGCATAAGCTCAAGGCTAATGCTAATCACTTCGACAACGACAATGTCTGGAATGCTGAGAATCAGCATCGTTTGGTTCTCCCGAGACTCGCTGTTTCTCCTACTTACAGATTATCTTTGAGTAGGAGTTTTCTTTTCTAATCCTTTTCTCCAACCACCGATAATTTTCCCAATTTCTTGTAGTTGTTCTGACAATTTTGAATAGCGCTCGCTCGAAATGCACTTATTTTCCCATGCAATCTGAAGTATGAATTTCAAGTTATCCAACTTTGCTATTGCTGTCAAAAGTTCTATGATCTTTTTCTCTGGTGGAAGATAAAGAGAAATAAAAACTGATTCCAAAAGATCTAAAAAATAGTTTTCAATTTTTCGACCAAGGGTCGGACGATGTACTTTTGGAAAATCATTGAATACTATGAACCAAAAAGAATAAGCGGTTTTCGTCTTCATAAGCACCGAAGGTGCTGAGGGGGGGGGTAATGACATAGTGATAAGTAATATAAATTAAAATACTATAATAATGATGAAAAAATTTAATCAACCGTACGATACTATCATAACTACAGAAAATTTGCTCCGATCATGGAATGCTTTTCTTATGGGCAAGAAAAAGAAAAAAGATGTAATTATATTTCAAACAAGACTCATAGACAACATTCTGAGTCTTCGAGATGATCTTGTGTTAAAAACATATATACACGGTTTATATCATTCTTTTAATATTTCTGATCCAAAACCTAGAAATATTCACAAGGCAACGGTCCGTGATCGCCTTATCCACCATCTCATATATCAAGAATTATCATATTTTTTTGATACTAAATTTATTCACGATTCTTATTCATGCAGGGTGGGAAAGGGAATGCACAAAGCCCTTCATCGTTTTGAAGAATTTTCGCGGAAAGTTTCTCTGAACAATACTCGAACCTGCTGGGTTTTGAAATGTGATATACGAAAATTCTTTGCCAGTATAGACCATCAGATTCTCAAGGACATCCTCGCACAACAGATCATTAATAAAGATATTCTATGGCTGTTTAATGTTGTTATTGATAGTTTTAATACAAAAGGGAAGACAAGTGTTGGTCTACCACTAGGAAACCTGACAAGTCAGCTTCTTGTAAATATCTATATGAATGAATTTGATCAATTTGTAAAAAGAAATTTAAAAGTACGAAATTATATTCGATACGCTGATGATTTCGTAATCTTGAGCAATTCGAAGCAATATCTAGAAAAATTAATTCCCTCAATTTCATCATTTCTCGATACATTAAAATTGTCACTTCATGATAAAAAACTTTTTATAAAAACATATTCATCTGGTGTTGATTTTCTAGGATGGACTCACTTTCCCCATCGTCGTATTTTAAGAACAAGCACAAAAAGAAGGATATTTAAAAAAATAGAAAGCCTAGAGTCCAAACAAGAAAGTTTTACATCCTACATTGGAATATTGAAACATGGTGATACCTATGTTCTTTCAGAGAAGCTCAAAATCCTTTTACAAAATAAACTGATAAAATAAAAAATTCCCTGAACCATGCTTTTGATTGCATAATCCAGGGAACCCAACCCAATCAACGAATCTCAAAGGGTCGGTTGCGGGAGAACCAAACGAAGCCGACGCCCAGCAAACCAGACATAGTCGTCGACGAAGAGAAAAGCACCAGCCCTGAGCTCATGCTCACGCCGAAGGACGCTAGCAACGAAGCGGTTCTCTTCAACAATGAAGGGAAGAAGAACAGACGGGTCATCGCTCCCGAAGTATTCGGGATGCGCAGTGATCCAAGCAAGCGCTTGGTCTTGGGTGAGAAACAGGGTATCGAGGTCAAGCTCGAATGAGTTGAGGAGCGTCTGGAAGTTTCCATGTGCCGTCATTTCGTAGACGTCGGAGAGAGCTTCAGGCGTGGCTTGACCTTGAACATCGGTGCCATAGCGTTCAAAGTCCACATCGAAGAATCCTGGGAACATTGCACGTTCGGTGACGAACGTCCGTTGTCCCGTCGTGGCAGGGATGATGAGTCCGCTCTTGAGCCGGCGGAAGTGGCTTGTGGTTTCAGGGAATGCTGTAATGGTTTTCATACTGTGTTGTCCTTGTTGTTGAATGTTGCTGTATGTGAAAAACTAGCTACATGTAGTGTAGCAGATATTTGCATTTGTGTCAAGTGCT
>JAYTHA010000104.1:0-2445 GCA_043732935.1 Candidatus Tayloriibacteriota bacterium | reverse complement strand
GCGACTTTATCCATCGCTATACCGATAGCGTATTTACCCTCTACAATTCCCTTCTCTGCTACGATTTTAGCTTTTGATTCTACTCCACCTCTTGTATATTCAATTTCAATACCATTAGTTCCACTGCTATTTATTTTTTCTTGAAATTGCTGTAGAGAATCCACACCGAGTAGCGTATCACCTGCTTTCAAACCGCCTTTTTCTGCGGGAGAACCAATGTTTACAAAAGTAATGGCTATATGAGAATCTCTCATTTGATCTTTGTATTCTGGATAACTATCGACTGAAGCTGGAACTCCCGAAAGAAAAGCAGTAGTGATCAGTAGCCACGCAAAAGCGAAGTTAAAGAAAATTCCTGCAAAAAGTACCATGATTTGTTGCCACTTCGGCTTATGAACAAAACTTCGTGCTATATCTGGACCCTTAATTGATTCATCATCTGGATTTTCACCAAAAATCTTCACATATCCGCCGAATGGAATGAGATTGAGAGAATAGGTTACCTCTCCGATTGTTTTCTTAAAAAGTTTCGGACCAAAACCAAGAGCGAATGCATCTACTCGTATTCCGCAAGCCTTTGCAACAAGAAAATGGCCAAGTTCATGGACAAAGATCAATATTGCAAGAACTATTAAGAATATAACTATGGTCATTAAGCTGTAATTTCCTTTTCCTTCTTCGCATACACTTCATCGAGTTTCTTATTCGTATCATCTACGAATTTTTGAATTTCTTTTTCATGACGGAATACTTCGTCTTCTCCGATTCCTCCTGCCTTTTCTCGAGCTTTCAAATCCTTCATCGCATCATCTCTATGAAGGCGAATTTGCTTCTTCCCTTCTTCAAGTCTTTCTTTGGCAAGCTTCACTATGGCATTTCGACTTTCTGAAGTGAGTTCAGGAAAATTAACTCTAAGACCTTTGTCGTCTATAGAAACTGACACGCCAAGATTCGCAAGAGTAATAGCTTTCTCGATTTCTTTTGATTGTGAGAGATCCCAAGGAGTAATACGAATAGTGCGAGGACCTTCGGTCATAACGCTGGCGACTTGAACAAGAGGTGCTGGAACTCCATATGATTCAACTTTAATACCATCAAGCAACATAGGGCTCGCTTGGCCTGTTCTGATTCCAGAGAACTCTTTCTTAACCCACTCTTCTGTACCTGATAATGACTTTTTAAATTTTGTGAAATCGTATGACATGCCCACAATTATACACTAGAATATATTTTTAAAGAAATTTACGATCTTATTGAATATTCCTGTAGAAATTGCATTGGCTGCACCGGCTGTTTGAGTCTGTTCAGGTGGTGTTATTGTATTTGTTCCAACTTCAACTGGAGTCGTCGTTGCCTGAGGAGTAACTGCTTGAGGATTTACTCTATATTGATCAATAAGGTATTGCTGAAGCGGAGTCAAAGGAAAATCATTCTTACAACTCAATTCATTGATTTTCTTAAGAGTAGTGAAAGAAACAATTCCAGAAGGTTCTGTAACGTTCCATGGAGTAAGTATATCCTGAGCATATTTTTGCTGGAATGCTTTTACTGCTTCTTGCGTAGAAGAATCGAAGAGTCCAGATATGGCAAGTTTTGCATCCATAAATGTATTGAGTAATTCCTGAAGTCTCGTTACTTCTGATCCTTGTGAACCAAGTCTGAGATTATTATGTAATATCACACATGAATTCCCTTGTGTCCCGAGAGTAGGATTAATGATTGGATTTGTCGAAATATAAAGTATTCTGAAACCAGTTCCTCCTCCGCTTATTGATCCACCGGTTGTCGTCGGATTATCTGGAGTTGGAATAACTGTCGTAGGACATGCATTTGTTAAAAACGTAGCATCAGAAGTTGTCGCTGTGCCTAGAGAGTTTAGAGCGAAAGCTTGATAGTGGTATGTTGTAGCACATGTTAATCCTGAAATAGTTTCAGAGAAATTTTGATCAGTAGTTAGGATATTTGAAGTAGAAGCTGTGTTTCCATAAGTTGCATCAGCTCCCCAATTGAAACCAGTTTTTATTGTTGAAGTACCACCGTTATTTGTTATCGAAGCATTAAGAGTGATGCTTGTTGTTGAAGTATTTGTCAGAGCTGAAATTGTAATTGTTGGAGTTGTTATAACTACTGGAGTAAAGAATTCAGCAGTATACACGTTACTTCCTTCTGCTGATGCAATTATTTTCGAACCGTCGGCTGAAATAACAGCGAATGTCCATGTTTTAGATGGTAGAGTTGTTTGATTTTCCCAAGTGACACCAGAATCAGTAGAAATTTTTATTGAACCCGCATGATCTACAGCAACAAGTTTTGAACCATCAGCGGATGCGCTTACTGAATACCAAGTACCAGCGCCTGAGGCACTGCTATGATTATCCCATGTTACGCCCTTATCAGAAGAAGTATAAATAAAACCATTTGAACAATCTCCAACTGCCACGAGGT
>JAYTHA010000103.1:0-1856 GCA_043732935.1 Candidatus Tayloriibacteriota bacterium | reverse complement strand
CCAGAGACCTGATGACCTGATGACCCCTTTTCAACTCCCTATCAATATATCATTTTTTCTTTTCTTATCTTTTTTTCTTTTTTTATATTCTATGCTATTTTCTTTTATTATACTATCTTTCTTTTTTAGGTCATAGGTCTCTGGTAAATATATAATCATGATATAAAAACTATAGAAGAATACATATATACATACAATATGTTTGAAGAAGTTTAGCTTATAATTTTTATTACCGTTCGTATCATATTTTCTTTTCTTCATCTTATACTCGCTCTCGGGGATACATACAACCCTTACTTAGAATATTGAAGAGATATTCGCTTGAATGTACTCATAAAGATACGCATCTGTATGTACACCTCACCCTTCAAAAACACCACACGGTCATATAATTTTCCATGATCACCGTTATTTTGAAACCCACATTATCCCACATGATAATATGACAAGGATCAGGACATGCAAATTAAGAAAATGAAAATCTAAAATTATCTTGTAATCAAATATTGAATACGTAGAAACTTTTTTAATTTAATTTTGAGGGAGAATTTCGAGCGCATGACAAAATAGAAAAGCTACAGGTGTTAGAAAGGGATTAATTCTTTCATAATTTTTTCAAAAAGTGATTTTTCCATAGAAATAACCGACAGCACTGTTAACGATGTAACCCAGAGATTTTCATGTCGCCGAGAGCCGGCAGTATACAATCTGGTGAATGATCATCCTTACTTGAATCTTCAGTAAACAATATATAGCAGCGGTGGCAGTAGTAATTATTAGCTATATTATATTTAACTTGACAAAAGCAAGACATTCTAAATTCCAGCAAATTTTTATCGGGTGTATCTCGCAAGAAAATGATTTTCTTCGCGAGAAAATCTCCGTAAGGTACCATATTAGGTGCTATCACTGAACGAATCTCTTCGGTCACTATCCATTTGTGGTCGGGGTGAATAGCAAGCTTTTGTGTATCGAAGTATTTGTGGCAATCATTGCACAGAGTAATGTAATTACAGTAATCGTTGATAGTTAGCAAGCCGAAATCATTGAATAATTCTTCTTTTTTATTCGGAGAAAGCTTATTGCATATTTTCAGTTCAAAGATATGGCAAGCCAAATTATTAGGAGATTCTGTACCACAGCAGCGACACTTATAACCATCCCTTTTTTTAGTAACCAGAGCATTAACTTTGCTCCTCTTCTCACCGCTTGTTTTTGAGGCATTAGAATTGCTGCTGTCTTTGGAAGCATTAGATATACTACAGACCTCGTCTTTTCTAGTCCCGGGGAGCTTCTGGGGCGACTCATTATTCTCACAATCCCATACGTACAAATCGGGTAGGAAATCATCAGGATCGAGGGAGCGGAACAGCTCCATACACTGGAGGAAATCATCCTCAGTCTTAATCTGAACCCTATTTGCAATTAACGAATCGTGAGGTAGTCTATACACACGAAAAGTCTGTGTCTTTATCTCGTCAGCAAATTGGACTCGGGCGCGCTGACGGAATTCGCGAAATGTGGTTGAGGCAGTTATAGGAATTCTTTTCAACACTGAACGCTCCCAATGCCTGATCGGAATGTCGAGGGTCTCAAAGGACACCTTGGGTCTGTTGGTCTGAATACCTCCATCTGTCAGGTGAGGATTATAGGAATGGAAAATGTATACATCGAGATGATCAAATAATAGTTCAAGTGAAGAATAAGCAACTCTTGAACTATGGAAAGACATTCACAGACACAATCAAATGATAGGAAGTGTTATCGAATATTTCGACGCAGACAGTGAATTCATGAATGATCGGAATTCGTTTCAAAAAGGTATCGATAGGATCTTCCAAAATACCTTGCGGAGG
>JAYTHA010000102.1:0-5164 GCA_043732935.1 Candidatus Tayloriibacteriota bacterium | reverse complement strand
GATGTCGTTTCTGATGTCTATCTCAATTCGATTCTTGATCAAAAAGAAATTGAAAAAGAAAAAGGTGTGATACTTGAAGAGATCAGAATGTATCAAGATATGCCACACAGACATGTGCATGATTTATTTATAAAACTTGTGTATGGAGACCAGCCAGCGGGGTGGAATATTGCTGGAACTGAAGAAAATGTGAAAGGTTTTACTCATAATGATTTTATTAAATATCGTAGTCAACATTATGTTGCAGAAGGCACCACAGTCATTGTTTCAGGTTCATTTAATGAGAAAGATATACTTGGAAAAGTAGAAAGAGCTTTTTCAGGTATTTCGAGCAGGAAGAAAGAAGATAAGCTTGTGGTAAGGGAGAATCAATCAAAGCCAGAAATACTTTCGCACTACAAGGAAACAGATCAAGCTCATATGGTATTTGGTGTCAGATCTTTTGGTATAAAAAGCGATCACGATTCGACCTTAGCAGTTCTCGCTACACTTCTCGGAAAGGGAATGAGCTCAAGATTATGGCAAAAGCTTCGTGAGGAAATGGGTGTTGGATATTATATTCATACAAATCATGATGCTTCTACAGATCACGGATTGCTCACTATTTCAGTCGGTGTCGATACAAAGAGAATACATGAAGTAATCTCAGTGCTCATTTCTGAGTGTAAGAAAATAATTACTGAGCCAATTACTGATGAAGAGATAAAAAGAGTTAAGGATTATATCTGTGGATCGTTTATGCTTGGACTTGAAACTTCTGATGCTCGTGCAGAATATGTAGCGGTTAATTCGATTCTTAAGGGTAAAATAGAATCACCCCAGGAAGAAATTGATAAAATACAAAAAGTGAATACTGAGCAAATAAAGGCTATTGCTCAAAAAATCTTTGTGGACGAAGGGTTAAATTTAGCTATAATTGGTCCATATAAGGATGAAGGGCAATTCAAGGAAATCCTTACTTTCAAACGATAATGAAAAAAGCTTTTTATATAACAACTACACTCCCATATGTTAATGCTGAACCGCATGTTGGTTTTGCTATGGAAATCATTCGTGCAGATGTTATCGCTCGTGTAAAAAAGCTTCAAGGTTATGATATATTTTTCAATACAGGAACAGATGAGCATGGGTCAAAAGTCCATAGGAATGCAGTAGCTCTTGGTGTTGATCCTCAAAAATATGTAGATGATTTATCAGAAAAATTCAAAGAGATATTACCTTTGCTCGGTATTTCATCAGATATTAATTTTATTCGTACAACTGATAAAAATCATGTTAAAGCTGCGCAGGAATTTTGGGCTTTATGCAAGAAAAATGGATTCATTTATAAAAAGAATTATAAAATTAAGTATTGTGTTGGCTGTGAACTTGAAAAGACTGAATCAGAGCTTATAGAAGGGAAATGCCCGATTCATCCATTAATGACAATAGAAGAAATAGATGAAGAAAATTATTTCTTTAAATTTTCTGAGTTTCAAAAGCCACTTATCAATTTGTATAGCAAGAATTCTACTTTTTTAGTTCCTGATTTCAGATTCAATGAAATTAAAGCTTTTGTTGAAAGGGGATTGCAAGATTTTAGTATTTCTCGTCTGAAGATAAAAATGCCATGGGGAGTGGAAGTTCCTGATGATAAAGATCATGTAATGTATGTTTGGTTTGATGCACTTGTGAATTACATCTCTTGCCTTGGCTGGCCGACTGATTTAAATAAATTCAATGAATTCTGGAAAGATTCAGAAAATGTAGTTCAATACTGTGGTAAGGATAATCTTCGCCAACAGAGTGCAATGTGGCAGGCAATGCTTATGGCTGCTGGTCTTCCAAATTCACGCCAAATCGTCATAAATGGCTTTATAAATGGTGAGGGAGGCGTTAAGATGAGCAAGTCTCTCGGCAATGTGGTAAATCCTGTCGATATCGTGAAAGAGTATGGAACTGATCCATTGCGCCTCTATTTATTGAAAGAAGTCAGTTCTTTCGAAGACAGCCCATTCACTATGGAAAAATTCAAGGAAGCATACAATGCTCATCTTGCGAATGGATTAGGGAATTTGGTGAGTAGAGTGATGAAGATGGTAGAAACGAATTCTGTTGCTTTTGATGAAAAATCTGCCCCTGATTTTGATCAAAAGATTTTAAATGGATTCTATGATAAATATGAAATAAATAAAGTATGCGAAGAGATTTGGTCCAGGATTCAGGAGTCTGATAAATTTATTCAAGAGCATCAGCCGTTCAAAACAGTGAAGACTGATGTGGAAAAAGGGAAGAACCAGATCGCATTCTTACTAGCTTCTGTTTGGTATATTGCGAAGGCATTAGAGCCGATACTTCCAGAGACTTCAAAACTTGTTCAGGTGTCAGTTAAGAGTGGAAAGATGCCAGAAAAGCCAATGTTTTTGAGAAAATAAATTATGAAATACATAGATATCCACTGTCATCTCAATTTCGAAGCTTTTGATATTGATAGACAAGAAGTACTAGACCGCGCCAGAGAAAAGGGTGTCGGTATGATTGTTGTTGGAACTAATAGAAAGACTTCTGAAATGGCTATTAAGCTTGCTGAAGAAAATTCTGATATCTGGGCTATTATTGGTTTACATCCAGTAGAGGTTCCTTGTGAGGTTTTTGATGAAGAAATTTATAGAAAGATGGCACTACATCCGAAGGTTGTAGGAATAGGTGAATGCGGATTTGATTATTTTCATCATGGATATGAAACAAAATCAGCTCAGCAAGAAGTTTTTGAAAAACAGATAGCAATTGCTAACGAAGTTAAAAAGCCTCTTATGCTTCATGTGAGAAATGGAATTCAATTTGGTCAAAGTGCGTATAGAGATACTTTGGAAATTCTAAAAAAGCATGCCAAGGTTCCAGGAGACGTACATTTCTTTGCTGGAAATTGGGAAGAAGCGAAAGAATTTCTTGAGCTCGGGTTCAGACTTTCATTTACGGGGGTTATTACTTTTGCAAGAGATTATGATGAAGTTATTAAAAATATACCGCTTAATATGATTATGTCAGAAACCGACTCCCCATACGTTTCTCCAGCTCCGCATCGAGGAGAACGCAATGAACCTTCATATGTTATTGAAATTGCCAATACTATCGCCAGTATAAAAGGTGAATCTCCTGAAAAAATATTTTCTCACCTTGTTGATAATGCTCAGAAACTCTTCAATATTTAAGATTTCTTGATTTTGTCTTGTACTTTTCTTTAGAATTTCTTGATAATTTCTTTATCTCAATTTGATATGATTGTTGTTGCCATTTCACCATGGACATGATAATCTGCCTGTACGTGCAAATTATCAACTAAATACGTGAACAGTCCTGGCTCGCACGGGTCACGCTTCGCTAATCATAGAAATATGACAGGGCGGATTACTGTCACTATTGCCTATAAGGCATAAAATAATGGAAAAAAAGATAGAGAATCTTAAGGAAGATCGACAACAGGTATATGAAATAGGATATCTGCTTGTGTCTTCAATTCCTGAAGAAAAAGTTGCCTCTGAAGTGACTTCACTTAAGGAAATCCTTTCTAAAAAAGGAGCAGAGTTTATTGGGGAAGAGGCACCAGAGCTTAGAACATTGGCTTATACAATGATCAAGAAAATCGGTACTTCAAATATCAGATTCACTCAAGGTTATTTTGGCTGGTTCAAATTTGAACTTTCAGCTAAAGATATCGAGAGTGTAAAGAAGTCTTTTGAGGAGAATCCAAGTATGTTGAGATCTCTTGTTATAACTACAATTCGAGAGAATACCTATCTTGGTAAAAAGGCTCCAGTCGCTACTATTATCAAAGAAGAAGAAATAGTTGTAGCTGAGGTTGTCGCTTCAGAAGTTCCAGTAGTTCCTGCATCAGTTGAGGAAATGGATAAAAGTATTGATGAAATGGTGAAAGAAGCGTAAGTCGAGCAATTATTAGCTTAGCAACGCAAAAATATGTATCTAAACAAAGCAATCATCATAGGAAATCTTACAAGAGACCCAGAAATCAAGGCGCTCCCATCTGGTTCAAAAGTTTGTTCTTTCAGTCTTGCGACGAATCGCGTATGGAAAGACAAGAATGGAGCAAAGCAAGAATCAGTTGATTATCATAATATCGTAGTTTTTGGCCGTCAGGCAGAAACTGCAGGACAGTATTTGAAAAAGGGAGCAAGTGCTCTCGTAGAAGGAAGAATGCAGACTCGATCTTGGGATGCAGCGGATGGACAAAAGAAATACAGAACAGAAATTGTTGCCGATAGAGTTCAATTCGGTCCTCGATCAAGTGGAGCTACAGGTGCTTTCGCCCCAAAGAACGCTCCAGCTGAAGATGCTTCACAAAAGGATGCTCCACCAGCTGATACTATTGATTATCCAGAAGAAGAAATCAATCCCGATGATATTCCGTTTTAATTATTAATAAAATAAAATTATGAATAAACAGTGTTATTTCTCACAAAACAATATTAGACATATCGACTATAAAGATACAGAAATCCTCAAGAAATTTCTCAATCCTCATGGCCGTATGATCAGTCGCAAGAAATCAGGCGTATGTGCTCGTAGTCAGCGCCAGCTTGCTACAGCAGTCAAATATGCTCGTTTTATGGGGTTACTTCCATACGTTGCGAGATAATTGTTGGGGTAGGGTATAAATAGAAAAAGTGCAAGTTTACGGGTACGGAAATTCTTTAGTAATAATTTCCTGAAGTTCTCGGCTCGACAGCCTCGAAACCCCCTCAACTTACACTTTTTCTATTTACCTACTCTCTCCTTATACTCTCCAGTCTCAGTATTTATTCTAATCACATCTCCAACATTTACGAATAGGGGAGCGCCAAGTGTTGCACCTGTTTCTACAGTAATGACTTTGTTGCCACCAGTAGCACTATCACCTTTGATATTTGGTGGAGCTTCTGTGACCTTCAATTCAACCATAGGAGGAAATTTGAATCCCGTAGTCTTATCTCCAAACATAAGTTGAGAAATTACAGTATTAGATTTTAAAAGTTTTATCGCTGAGCCTATTTGGTCGCTATTGAAACTAAAACGCTTACTCGGTTCCTCAGGAAGGCAAAACCAATATTCGTCTTTATTTTCATAAAGATATTTGATTTCTCTCGTATCGATTTCAGCTTCAGGAACTTTCTCAGATACATGAAACGAA
>JAYTHA010000101.1:0-2327 GCA_043732935.1 Candidatus Tayloriibacteriota bacterium | reverse complement strand
CATCAGGCGATCGAAGATCTTGCAATTACTCGTGTCATTCCAAATATGGTGGTGATTTCTCCATGTGATGCTATTGAAGCTCGCAAAGCAACAATAGCTTGTTCAAAGACAAAAGAACCGACCTATGTTCGTCTTGCTCGCGAAAAAACTCCGATAATAACCACTGAAGATACACCTTTTGAAATTGGAAAAGCACAGCTTCTCTTTGCTCCTGAAAAAAATGTAAAAGCAGAAGTCGGAATCATTGCTACTGGTGCGCTTGTCTACCGAGCTTTAAAAGTTGCTCAAGAATTAGAAAAAGAAGGTAAAAGAGTAAAAGTTTTAAATCTTGCAACAATAAAACCGCTTGATGAAGATACAATTTGGAAACTTGCTCATGAAGCTGGTGCAATTGTCACTGTAGAGGAGCATCAGATAATCGGAGGTGTGGGATCAGCTGTTGCAGAATGTCTTGCAAAACATTTTCCAGTGCCGATAGAATTTATTGGAGTCAAAGATACATTTGGACAATCAGGAACACCTGATGAACTTATCGAATTTTATGGAATGGGCGAAAAAGATATAAAAGAAGCTGTCAAGCGAGTACTGTTGAGAAAGGGGAAATCTTAATTTGCTTATAATCTAATTAGGAGTAGCATTATAAACAGTTTCTGTCCTTAGTAAATTCAACCTACAACCCCAGAAAGAATCCCTATGAAAAAACTGTTCTCAGTTCTTGTCTTTATGCTGGCTCTTATTGCCAGTTCAGCCCAAACCAACACTTCAATCACGAATTTGCTCTACAGTGTGTTGATTATCACAAACACATCAGAAGCAGATATACAAAAGCTGCTCAGCCGTGTCCAAGAATATCAGCAAGTTCCGATTCGTGGAAGTGCTAGACAGATCATATCACTTTCAAGAGATCGCTATGACTTTCTTGTGAGAGATAGCATCTTCAAAAATCGTGGTTTTGTGGAAATGTCTGTTGAAGATGTTGATCATCGGATGCAGAACATTGCCGGAAAATCGCTTGAATACGGTTTCCGTGATTGGTTGGAAAAAAATGACCTCTTCAATCGCATGGACTCATGGTCGGAGTCACTCATCCAAGATTCCATTGCTGTCGATGAAGAACTCATTAGTCCACTCAATGGTGTCTATGATGAAGCCACACAATCTTGGTGGAAACGAGTAGGAAAGAAAAGTTTTACTTGGGGTGTCCAAGCCCAAGCATCACCATACACCTTTGCAAGTTTCAAATTCAGTGAAGACGGAAAAACCTCCCTCTACACTCACGTGAGAATTTACTTATTTGATCACTTTTCAGCCAATCAAAGAGTGGAGGTAATCGTAAGTGCCCCTATTGCAAATGGTTGGAGCGTAACAACTGGTGCTTCATACTCCACAGCTTCGAAGAGTGATAGAAACCAATGTGTTGGTATCGTTCGCCTTGAGTATGCGGTGCTGAAAAAACAGGACGTGCGCTTTTCTGTTGCATATAAGCCTGGCGACCCACGCTTTTTTCAGGTTGCACTTGGAAAGTCATTCTAATAACTTCCGTTTCTTAATAAGAGGACGATCATCATGATTATCCTCTTTTTTATTTGTGTAGTTATGATACGCTATTAATATGTCACTTTTTCAAATATCACAGACAATGTCTCCTGCAGGAGATCAGCCAAAAGCAATCGAAGCTCTCACCAAAGGGCTTAAAAAAGGATTAAAGAAACAGACTTTGTTCGGGGTTACCGGCTCCGGTAAGACTTTTACTATGGCAAATGTTATCGCTAATAATGGCAAGCCGACTCTGGTTATTGCACACAATAAAACCCTTGCCGCCCAGCTCGCTCAAGAGTACCGAGAATTTTTTCCAAACAATGCTGTTCACTACTTCGTTTCTTACTATGACTACTATCAGCCAGAGGCATATATGCCCGTTACTGATACGTATATTGAAAAAGAAGCAATGATTAATGAAGAAATTGACCGTCTTCGTCATGCTTCGACTCAAGCGCTGCTCACTCGAAAAGATGTGATTATTGTAGCTTCAGTTTCTTGTATTTATGGTTTGGGAAGTCCTGCTGAATATGAAAAGGTAAATTTAAAAATGGCAAAGGGAATGGATATTTCTCGTGCCGAACTTATTCGAAAACTCATTGATATCCATTTTGAAAGGACAAATGCCGATCTCACTGCCGGCCAATTCCGCGCAATTGGAAACATGATTGAGATAATGCCAGTCAGCGATAGGACTATTTATAGAATCGAATATGACGGCAATATCATTTCAAATATTATTGAGCTTGATCCAGTAACTATGAGTATAAAAGGACAGCATGAAACTA
>JAYTHA010000100.1:0-9730 GCA_043732935.1 Candidatus Tayloriibacteriota bacterium | reverse complement strand
GGAATGTCTTTCAATAATATTATTTTCATACAGTGTATACTACCCTATTTGCTTAAAATTTCAACTGCTTTGTCTAATTGGGGATCTTTCTTTGCATCAATATCTTTTGCAGACATCTTGACTTCAATATCAGGATCGAGACCATCATGAGATAGATTGTGTCCGGCAGGCGTCAACCATCGAGCTATTGTAACCTTGAGAGAGGTCTCATTGGTAATAGGTATGAGCTCTTGAACTGAACCTTTTCCGAAAGTCTTTATACCGACAACCTGAGCTACCCCCTGCTCTTGCAATGCACCAGCAAGGATTTCTGCAGCAGAAGCTGAACCATTGTTTACAAGAACAATAACTTTGTAATTTTTACCAAAGAACTTATTGAGCACATCATAACCCTTGCTTCTATAGACTTTATTTTCACCCTTTCCACCAAAGTCTTCAGTTACCACAACCTTCCCTGCTGGCAAAAACCAACTTGCAATGTCCCAAGCTGCATCAAGATATCCGCCTGGATTTCCTCGAAGATCGATAATAAGTTTATTCTTTCCTGATTGTAAGAAATCACGAAGTGCTACTCGGAATAATTCAGGTGACTGTGAGGTAAAACTGAATAATTTGATAATGAAGATGTTTGATTTGATTTCGGTTTCAAGTGTTGGAATATTGATAACATCTCTCATAATAGACTTTTCAAGCGGTTCATTGCTTCCTTCGCGAATAAAAGTGATCTTTACTGTAGTTCCATGATTTCCGCGAATGAGCTTGACCGCCTTATCAACGGGCAAATCATTAGTATTCTGACCATCAATTTTTATAATTCTATCGCCCGCTCTAACTCCTGCCCTTTCAGCAGGGCTATTCTTGATTGGAGCAACAACAGTGAGAACTCCATCTTTTATACCAATTTCCATTCCGACTCCTTCGAAATTTCCAGAGATGTCACTTTTGAAATTCTTATTTTCTTCAGGAGGAAAGAAAACTGTATACGGATCACCTTGAGAGCTGGCAAGTCCTTGGATAGCACCCCAAATTCTTTGCTGGGAATCAGTAGTTGTAGCTGCTACGTATTTATCACTTAAAATGCTCCATACTTTCCAAAAAGGCTCAAAATCTGTCTGCGAAATTTGTGAGCTACCTGTATTAATGCTTCGTAATGTCTGAATTTCACCGTTTTTCTTGCCAATAAAAAATACCAGTAATAAAACTATCAGTCCAACAATGCCGAGGACGAAGTTTTTTTGTTGTTGATTATTCATATGATAATGAATTATACTATAAATATGATAAAAACATATACATATAAGAATCTGACATGGATTGATGTTGAATCACCAAATCAGAACGATGTGGCGCAACTCATTAAAGAATATGATCTACATCCATTAGTCGGTGAAGAATTACTCTCTCCTACAAAAAAATCGAAAATCGATTCATATAAAAATTATCTATTCCTTGCACTCCATATCCCCATCAGATCAAAAACGAATGGAAAATATGTCGTTATTGAAAAAGAAGTTGATTTTGTAATTGGAAATAACTTCATTATCACATCACGAGGCGAAGTTGTGGAACCGCTTCATAGCTTTGCTAAAGTCTTTGAAACAAATGCAATACTTGATAAAAAGGGTCTTGGAGAACATGCTGGCATTATCTTTTACTATATGATGAAAAAGATATACAGCCATATGACTGAGGATCTTGAGAACATAAAAGATTCTTTGAACGAGGTTGAGGAACATATTTTTGTTGGACAAGAGAAAAAAATGGTTATTGTTCTTTCTGAGCTTTCTCGAGAACTTATCGATTTCAAGCAAACATCACGACTTCATAAAGATGTTTTGGAATCTTTTTCAAAAGTTCCAGAAGATTTCTTCGGAAAGAGCTTCGAGAGCTTCATTGAAGATTTACGGGCAGAATATGCTTCAGTTCATGAGCTTGTAACTATTGATCGTGAATTATTGAATGATCTTCGCGATACGAATGATTCCCTACTCTCAACCAAACAAAATGAGAATATGAAATTATTTTCAATTCTGGCATTCGTGACCTTCCCTTTGACATTGTTCCTTGATCTCTTCATGCTTCCGACAAGCCACACGCCAATTATCGGCTCTGCATATGATTGGGAAATCCTGGCTGGCATTGTAGTAGTAGCTGCTATCAGTATGTTCTACTTCTTTAAAAGAAAAGGATGGCTATAACAATTCACAATACCCTGTCTGGTGAAAAAGAAGAATTCAAGCCTTTAGAAAAAAATAAAGTCGGTATTTATAATTGCGGACCGACAGTATACGATACGGTTCATATTGGAAATTTGAGGACATTTGTTATGTACGACATTGTTCGCAGAGTTTTCGAATACAATAACTATTCCGTGACTCAAGTAATGAATGTCACTGATGTGGATGATAAGACAATTCGAAGAAGTACAGAAAAGAAAATTTCTTTGGAAGAATTGACTCAACATTATCAAACACTTTTTCTAATAGATATTCATTCAATGAATATTCTTACACCTCACAAACTTTTAAGTGCGCGAGATCATGTAAAAGATATGATTGATATGATTTCTATTCTTCTTGAAAAAAATATAGCCTACCCTACCAAGGATGGCGTGTATTTTAGCATCGCGCTATTCAAAGAATATGGAAAATTAGCAAAAATTAATTTGAATGATGAGGTTCGAGAAAGAATTGCTAATGATGAGTATGAAAAAGAAAATCCACGAGACTTTGCGCTATGGAAATTCCATACAGAAGATGATGGAAATGTTGTCTGGGATGCATCTTTTGGAAAAGGGAGACCGGGATGGAGTATAGAATGTTCAGCTATGGCAATATCATCTCTTGGTCCAACTATTGATATTCATACAGGAGGAACTGATCTCATATTTCCACATCATACGAATGAAATAGCTCAATCAGAAGCTACTACGAATAAACCTTTCGTAAACTATTGGATTCACGGTGCTTTCATGAATGTGAACAATGACAAAATGGCAAAGTCAAAAAGCAATTTCTTCAAACTTACCGATCTTGAAAAAAACGGCATCTCTCCCCTCGCCTTCCGATATTGGCTTTTAACATCTCATTACCGTTCTCAAGTAAACTTCACACTGGAAGCAGTAAAAGGCGCTCAAAACGCATTTATTCGCCTTGTGGAGACCTTTGTACGGCTTCAGGAGGTAGAACATGAGCATATTCACGCATCAGCTGAGCAAGTAGATTACAAAAAGGAATTTGAATCAAAAATTAATAATGATTTTGATATGCCAGGAGCACTTGCATTGACATGGGATTTGATAAAAGATCACTCAGTAGAAGCCAAAGAAAAAGTAACCCTGCTTCTTGATTTTGATAAGGTTTTTGGACTTGGATTGCAAGCTGTAGTGAATATTCAAAAGGATGAAATACCCGCAGAAATAACTGTTTTAGCCGAAGCACGAGAAGAGGCACGCAAGGCAAAGGATTTTGAAAAAGCTGATGCATTGAGGATGGAGATTGAGGCGAGGGGGTTTGAAGTGAAGGATGGGGATAGAGGACCGAATATAAAGAAGATTGGATAAATTTATAATCTTAACTCCTATATATATCAAACTTTACTGAATTACTTGTACCGTTCTGATTTTCAATGTTTATAAAGTACGTACCCCATAGTAATTTTTGATAACTTGAGCATGGCTTTCCTGATGCTCCAGTATATTCTACACACACATCCATCGTATAAGTAATATAAGTAGAGTCTTTTAGTCCTTTAAAATCCAAACATCTTGCATCAGTACTCGCTTTAAGAGTACCGACAGCAACAGCTTGTGCAATTTTTAATGTGCCATTCCTCTCATAATTTCTGTTTGTCTGAGTATAGTAATAAACTCCGCCAGCAACAAAAATCATGGCGATTATAGCTATTATTCTCTGAACAACAAAACCTTTTTGTGTATCTTTCATATGTAAAAAACCATACCACATTTATTCCTTATTTTAAAGATATTGACAGCACTAATAAAACTGATAAGATTATTAGTAAATACTTGCGAGCCAATAGTTTAATAACTCAGGGTTCGATCGGCATTATAGCTGATGGCAAGCATTCACAAACCTCCTTCGGGAGGTTTTGTGTTACTCGGTCATAATACTAAAAAAATGTATCGTTCCGTTATTTAATCTTCTTAAAATTATACGAATATTGATGTAACCCACTCTTGATCTTATTGTCCAAAAATAAACAGTGGAGCCATTTTCAACTAATTTTTCCTCGCTTTCTACATATTTACTATTTTTAAGTATTTTGTAATATTTAAATAGAAGGTTAAATCTATGTATAACCTGTCCGACAGATCTGGGTGTTCTACCTTTAAATTGAATGTGTTGAAAGCCGTAATGATTAAAATAAACTTTCTCACCACCAAAAGCTGGACATTCGATATACCCTATCTTTTTATAATCTTCTTTCGCTTTTTGTATAAATAATTTATGTTCTAAAGAAAACATCAGAGAACTCTAGCAAAAAGTTATTAAGAAATTCTTAAGACGGAATCAAGAATTCATGGAGATTTCTCTTCTTTATCCACACTCTATTAACCTATTATCAACTTTATTACTATTTACTTTTGAAAGAACAGGGTAAAATAAGTTCATAAGTGATATAATCAATACATGACTCCAACGTCCCCGTATTTTAAAGCGAAAGATTTACGCATTCCTCCACAAAGTTTAGAAGCTGAAAAAGCATTGCTTGGATCTATTATGATTCGTCCTGAAGTAATGCACGATGTGAATGACATCATCAGTGAAAGAGCTTTTTATTCTGATCGACATAAGCTCATTTGGTCAACAATGATCGAGCTTCACAATAAAAGCACACCAATAGATCTTCTATCGCTCTCTTCTCGTCTCAAGGAAAAAGAAGTTTTAGAGCAAGCAGGAGGAATGAGTTATCTGACTGAACTCGTTCATGGAGTTCCCTCTTCGACAAATGCAAAGCACTATGCAGAAATCGTGCAGAAAAAGCATATCATGCGAGATCTGATTAATGCATCTGAATTCGTAGGAAATCTCGGCTTTGATGAGGAAATGGATATTGAAGAAACTCTTGATAAGGCAGAGAAAAAAATATTCGAGGTTACGAATTTTACCGGCACTCACAAATTCGTTGCCTTGAAAGATACTTTGGTTGAGGCTTGGGAAAGAATCGATAAGTTACATACGACAAAAGACGAACTTCGCGGAGTTCCAACTGGTTTTCATGCACTTGATAATAAGCTCGCAGGTTTGCAAAAATCAGACTTGATTATTCTTGCTGCTCGACCTTCTATGGGTAAGACTTCCCTGGCACTTGATATTGCTCGTATGGCAGCCATCAATCACAAAGTCCCTGTCGGTATTTTTTCTCTTGAAATGAGTTCACAACAGCTCGTGGATCGTATGCTTGCTGCGGAATCTCAAGTTGATTCATGGAAAATACGCACTGGGCACAATCTTTCTGTAGAACATGACTTCAAAGCTATTCGTGATGCTATGGATAGACTTTCTCAAGCACCGATTTATATTGATGATCAGCCTGCAAATAATATTTTAAAGATGCGCGCCGTAGCTCGCCGATTAAAGAGTGAGAAAGGACTCGGACTTATCGTAGTAGATTATCTTCAACTCATGGTTCCAACGCAAAGCCGAAATTCAGACAATATCGTTCAACAAGTAACTGAAATTTCTCGATCTTTGAAACAACTTGCTCGTGAGCTCGAAGTTCCTGTGCTTGCCCTCTCACAGCTTTCTCGTGCCGTTGAACAGCGTGGAGGCGAGCCGAGACTTTCTGACCTTCGAGACTCAGGTTCTATCGAACAAGATGCCGATGTAGTATTATTTATTCATCGTGAAGATAAGTATAATAAGGATGCGTCAACTGCACGACCGAATATTGCGAAAATTATGATTGAAAAGCATCGAAATGGTCCTACAGGGGTTGCTGAGCTTTACTTTGATGATAAGAAAACTACGTTCATGAGTATTGATAAGAGTGATTTTGGAGAATTTAATGCTGGAGGCAATGGATCCGATTTCTAAATTAACTGAATATTTCCGAGAATTTCCTGGTATCGGTCCGCGACAAGCGAAGCGTTTTGTGTATTTTCTTTTGACTCGTCCCTCAAATTATCTCGAGGAAATAGCTAGGCTTATTTTAGACATAAAAAAACATATAAAAACATGCACTTCTTGTTTTAGATTTTTTCAAAGCAATAATGGAAGCGTGTGCCCTGTTTGTTCTGATAAGAATAGAAATTCCGAACAATTGATGATTCTGTCCCGTGATGTTGATTTTGAAGCAATTGAAAAGAGTAAATTCTATACTGGTTACTATTTTATTCTTGGAGGCACTATTCCGATTTTAGATAAAGAACCAGAGAAAAGAGTTCGGTTAAAAGAATTAAAAAATAGAATTATAAATAATCCGCCGAAAGAAGTAATTATTTCTATGAATATTACAGCTGACGGAGAACATACAACTGAATTCATTAAGAATTTTATTGGTGAAATTAATAAAGAAATCAATGTATCGGTTCCGGGCCGTGGATTCTCTACGGGCAGTGAACTCGAGTATTCAGATTCAGATACGATTAAAAATGCACTGAAGAATCGAGAAGAAATTTAAAAAACAACCCCTTCGGGCCATTTTTCATTTATTATTAAAATTATTTAACCCCCTCAATCTTTACCTGAAAGTATGGCTGTTGATGTCCGTTCTTCTTGAAATACTTACTCTTCTGCTTGTACTTGATGACATCAATCTTTGGTAATCGTCCGATCTTAGTGATGGTTGCAGTTACCTTTGCCTTCTCAATGAAAGGAGTTCCGATAGTAGTATCAGAGCCGTTATCTACAAGTAATACCTTATCAAAGACGATTTTATCGCCTTCCTTATAAGTAGTATCTCGGTCAGCACCAAGGATCTTCTCGATCTTGATTTCATCCCCTGCTTTGACCTTATACTGCTTGCCACCTGTTTGTATTACTGCAAATTCCATAGTAAGACTATCTTACACTATCTCTTCTGGATGGTCAATAACCTGAGCTTCTAGGCCTGGAGTTTGTCCTGTTATTCTTAAAATATCCTTATCAACCTTCTTTAATTCCTTATTTGAATTATTAAAATGGTTCACAACCGTAGAAAGCGAGGTACCGAGCTTGGTATGATATTCCTCATATCTTTTCAAATGAGTTCCCAGCTCATCTACCCTCTTTATAATATCCTTTGCCGTTTCCTCTATCTGTAAAGCCTTAAGTCCTTGCAGAACAGTCTGTAAATAGGCCAAAAATGACGTTGGAGAGACGATAATCACCTTATCCTTACTTGCAGCACGCTGTATAAGACTATCTTCTTGGCTTGATCCTATCTTCTTAGTCAAAAGGTCATAATAAATTGCTTCATGAGGAATGAACATGAAGGCGAATTCCATTGTTCCTTCTGAGGGTCGTACATACTTCGCGGTTTCCTGAATTCGCTGTTTTAAATCATTTTCAAAGATTTTCTCAAGCTTTTCTTTCTCAACCGAATCCTTTTCATTGACGAATTTATTATAATTCTCAAGTGAAAACTTTGAATCAATTGGGATAAGTCTCTCTTTTACAAATACCACAGCATCAACAATATCGCCATTGGTAAATTTGTATTGCATTTGATATTGCCCAGGCGCGAGCACATTTTTCAAAAGCGTTTCAAGATAATATTCTCCAAGAATTCCTCGATGCTTAGGATTTTTCAAAATATCCTGTAAATTCTGCAATTGATCTGCAAAAGAAACCACTTGGCGATTCGTTTCATCGAGCTTGGTGAGGCCAGCAGTTACTTCACGAATCATTTTTGTGGATTCAGAAAGCTGATTTTGCATTGATTCACGGACATGCTTGGTACTTTCGCCAATTTTCGTATCCACAGTGCGATTGAGCTCATTGATCTGTTCAAGAATGAGTTTGAGTCCGACATCATCCTTTGCAACCGGCTCTGGGCGACGCATCAGAATAGCAATAATCACCACCAAAGCGATGATGATAATGACAGCAATTATGATGATAAGCATGATCATATATGTTATTATAACATTATGACAACAACAATACACGAAACTATCAAAAAGCAGATTATAGACGCTATGCGAGCAAAAGATTCCATTAAACTCGATACCCTTCGAGGCCTTACTGCCCTCTTTTCCAATGAATTAATTGCAAAAGGTAGTCCAGATCCATTTATGAGTGATGAAGGTGCTTTGATTTTGATCAAAAGAAGCGTTAAGCAACACAAAGACTCCATTGAACAATTTGAAAAAGGCGGACGAAAAGATTTGGCTGATAAGGAAAAGGTTGAACTCGCTATTCTTGAAGTCTTTCTTCCAAAGACTATGAGTCGTAATGACATACAGAAAATAGCTGAGGCTAAGATTGCGAAGGATGGCAAGCCAGATGCAAAAAAATTAGGACAATTCATCGGCGGACTTATGAAAGAATTAAAAGGCCAAGCTGATGGCGCAGATGTGAAGGCCGTTGTGGAGGAATTGGTGAAAAGTGCATAAGCGAAAAGTTGCTTTTTGAGGTGCTTGACACCAGTGTTTTTTGGGTGTATAATGTAGATTAGTAAAGATAGCAACCCCTAATAAGGAGAAACTATGAGCTCTGATGCAATTAAAACAGCATTCGCGATTATGCGAGCTGCTGCCGATGGTAAAGTCACTCCTGGAGTTGGAGAAGGGATGTCCGAGGTGGTTTGCGGGAATCACAAATATTACAAGTTTGCTCCCGCAGCAAACCACCAAGGAAAATTCACTCTCCGCTTCACTGGAAACCGTGCAGTTCGTTCACTCCCACCAGAGGAAAACGACTGAACGAAAGTCCCCGAGTATGCGATTGCGCATCCGGGGACTTCATGTCCATACACTCTTTTTCATACTTACCTAAACCTCCATATCCATTTCTAAGAAAAACGTCGAACCCTTGCCTTCTCCATCCGATTCTGCCCAGATTCTACCTTTGTGAGAATTTACAATTTCTTTTGCCACGAATAGTCCGAGACCGGTTCCATAAATATTTTGTTTATTGGCATTATCAGCTCTGACAAACTTCGCAAAGAGCTTCGGCATTACTTCTGGCGATATTCCAACTCCGGTATCCTTTACCGCAAAAATGATTTTCCTATTCTGAGTATTTTTCAAGAGTGAAACCTCAAGCGATCCCTTCGGTGTATATTTCACGGAGTTATCAATCAGATTGGCAATAACTTGCTTCAATTTATCCTTATCGGCATGAACCATGAATCTCTCGGTAGGGTTTGCGGGATTAGTTGAAAAACCAAAAGCAAGACCGCTTCGTTCAATATTCGGCTTAAGTTCTCCGATAACATTTTCAACCAAACCCTTGAGGTCAAGTATTTCAAAGGCGTATTTCATCGTACCCAATTCAATACGTGAAATATTCAAATAGTCATCGACAATATTTGCCAAAGTCTTCGAAGAGTCATAGATGCGACCAATGGCCTCACGAACCTCTTTATTCAACGTGCCGAGTTCCCCTTCGAGAATGAGAGAAGCGTAACCTTTCATAGCAGTGAGTGGTGCACGGAGCTGATGAGTAGCGAAAGAAACGAATTCTGATTTCTGTTTGTCGAGTTCAAGGAGGCGGGTGTTGGCGGTTTTGAGGTCAGTAGCAAGCTTTTCGATTTTTTCGCGTGTTTTTACCTCCTTGATAAC
>JAYTHA010000099.1:0-1505 GCA_043732935.1 Candidatus Tayloriibacteriota bacterium | reverse complement strand
TATGTGTGTGGGACCGATCGCATAGGTGACAGCCGTCTCGTCAAAATTGTAACACGTCTCCGGTCGGTGCCCGTTGTCAACGTATAATTTCTGTCCAATTCCAAGCACTCGCTGTATTTCCTCAGGTGAGGGAACTTTCTTATCTTCTTTTGTTATCTTCCTCCTGTACATTTTGCAGCGAAGAAGGAATTTTCTAATCCATTTATTCGAAAATTTTAGCTTTTGCACCTCAATATCATCCGTCCATTTATTATCGCTTTGAACTTTTCTTGTAGCAGTTGCAATAATTGCATAATTATAGGCAACATTTATCAAGATTCGAACCCCTTTGTTTTTTTCCTATGATTTTTTATAACAGAGATATATCACATACATATATCATATGCATAAATAGAAATGGAATCTGCAATGACACAATTTACTAATGCAGCATATGAACAAATTTACCTCATTTTCATTTACTCCTTCGCTGAATTCAAACATTCCGAGCACTAAATTTCCCCAAACTTCAGACTCGAAAATTTCGTTTATTTTTCTTCCACTCTTTTCTCTTTTCTTTTCTCTTTTACTGCACCATCTTTTTATTTCTTTAGTTTTGACATGACTGTAGTATGGCTTTCTTATTAGAACACGCCTTGTTATAGATGCTGCAGTAGTATCAATGTCAACAGACCCTTTTCCAATGACTGCTTCCTTAATAACATCAAATAATCCTAATACTTGATTCTTATCTTCTTTTGTTAAAATAATATTCTTCTTAGGCATATTAGCGACGAAGTTTTGTACAGAATCCTCTTCAATAATAATACTTTTGAAATCTGGCTCCTCCTCTAGATCTTCCTGATCTTCCTCACTTTCACTCTCAGTAGATTTTCGTTTTTTATATAGAACTCTGACAGCAGACTTTAAAAAGAAAAGCGAGTTTTCGACTCCAACTTTTTCATCTATTGACGAAATAACTTTCTTAGAAATATTTGAAATCGATCTAGACGACAATGATGACGGTGACTTTCTGAGATTAAAAGACGAAGTCTTTCTATTCGTGCTAACTTCTGGTGCATCATCCTTCACAGGTGTCTCCGGTATAGCCAGATGTAAATATAAGACTCCAAAAACTTCACTCGGAGTAGTCCTTTCAGAGTTTTCGTAATTTAATTTCTCTAACAAAAAGTTCCGATTGCGTAGTATACTTGAAAGCAAGTCCTTAACCTCAGTGATGGGGGATGTAAAAGTACTGCACTTGAACTCGATGCTCATCCGAGAATAATTTTCAGTGAAGAAAGCAGATACTGATTTTTCTTCCGGGAATATTTGAATCGTTTCTATTCCATAGAATCTCAACGCCTTCTGGAATAGTAATAATCCATGACTCAAAGCTGTTATATTCACGTAAAAATTTGAGCTCTCTGTGTAAGGTAAATTGTTCAATTTTGAACAGAGCATAGCTGAAGACCATTGCTCACGAACATTATCCAGATCAATATGAAGCCGTGAGATAGCGATAG
>JAYTHA010000098.1:0-9995 GCA_043732935.1 Candidatus Tayloriibacteriota bacterium | reverse complement strand
CAAAGGTGCATTCCTTTGTTGCAGCGACATACATCGGATTTTGTCCGAGTTCCTCGTGTAGCTTGGGATGTTGCTCTCCGATTGCGAACACTTCACGTGGGACAGTGTTCTGCAATTGCTTCGATTGTGCCCAGGCAAGTGCCTTGTCGAAGCCATCGCCATTTGGGAAGTTGAGAAGAATGAGGTCCTCCTCGATTTCCTCTGTTCCCGTTGGCGGATACTGATCGCCAACCTTCCGAACATTGTAGTCGCTCGGGGTGTTGGGACCGGCAGCATTCACTGCGTCCTTCCATTCGCGGTCCGGTTTTAAACGGATGCGAACAATATGGAGACGAGCACCCGGAGGTGATGTAAGTGCGGTTGGATCAATCTTGAGGGTATCCAAGAATCGGGCAATCCTGCCGTCATCCTGAGCCGCCTGAAACTGAGCGCGGGTTACACCCTTGGCATTAGCCATGTCACAAACTGCATCCGTTTGATTTGAAATAACAAGCGTATTTTTGCTCATAACTTTCCTCTCTTTTGTTGTAGTCCGCTTAAAGCTCCACCACAAGGTGGCACCAGAAGCAGACAGGTTTATTCAATGAACTACTTCAAAAGTATACTATACTTGAGCCTATATGTCAATAGAGCCACAAATCGCCCTTAACAGTATAATGATTTGATGTCCCCCACCCCTCAAAAACACATCCATATCGTCGGCATTTGCGGTGTTGCCACTAGCGCTATAGCTATAGCCTTCCACGATAAGGGTTGGAAAGTTACTGGTTCTGATAAGGGCTTTTTTCCACCTGTTTCTACTGAATTAGAAAAACATAAGATTTCCTTTTACGCAGGTTGGCATCCAGAAAATATTGGGAAACCTGACGTCATTATGGTCGGTACTGCTTCAGGAACACAAAACCCAGAAACTGCTTATGCAAAAGAAAATAATATTCCAATCTATTCATACCCAGAAGTGATTGGTAGATTCTTCGTTAAAAAGTATTCTATAGTCGCCACAGGAACCTGGGGCAAGACTTCATCATCAGCCTTACTTTCTTTTATTCTACAGAAAGCACAGCTTGATCCGACATACATGTTCGGAGGAGTTTCCCTTTCGCATGAAGCTTCAGCAAAATTAACTGAAAGCAAATATAGCGTTTTTGAAGGCGATGAATACAAAAGCTCGCCAACCGATACAACTCCGAAGTTCGTTTATTATAAGCCGACACATTTGCTTCTGAGCGCAATTTCCTGGGATCATGCCGATCTCTACCCGACTGAGGAAAGTTACTTCAAAGTTTTTAAAGATTTAATTTCAAAAACGAATTTTATAGTTGCAAATAAAGATACAGCAAAAGTCCGTGAGCTCGTTAAAAAAGCGATTTGGTATGGAAAATTTGATGCTGATTATATATACAGCGACGTACAACAAAGTAAAGATGGATTAGATTTCAAAATAAATGGAATCACGATTCATTCCCCAATGATCGGTGCTTTTCAAGCAGAAAATATCACTGGATGCTTCGCTATGGCACGAGAGCTTGGCATCGACAAAAAAATAATTGTAGATGCAATTGCAGAATTTAAAGGAATGAAAAGAAGACTCGAGAAAAGATTAGAAGGAAAAATTACGGTCTTTGATGATATTGCCCATTCACCGGAAAAAGCCAGCTCTGTCCTAAAAAACTTGAGGCAGATTTACCAAAGCAAAATAGTAGCTGTTTTTGAGCCGAATATTGGTGGGCGCCAGCGTGAATCAATGGCGAAATATGATAATGCTTTTAGAGATGCTGATATTGTCATCATTCCGAGACTAACCAAACTGAAGGTTGCCGAAGGTTCCTTGGAAAATCCAATGGAAGGCGATGAGCTTGCTGAAGTAATTAAAAAAACTCATCCAAATGTTGAGTATATTTCAGATGACAGTGAATTAGTAAAAAAACTTATCACTTCCGGTGATGTTATCGCTTTTCTTGGATCTCACGGCTTTCGAGGAATGATCGAGGAAACGATTACTTCCCTTCATCAACAATCTCAGTAGAGAGATTTTCACCTTCAATTTTCTTTGCAAGCAAGGTAATTCCACAGTGATTACATTCTATAATCATACCCTCCTTTACAGATGGATAACGTGTAAGATCAATGTTATTTTTGCATTCTGGACAAACTGATTTCATAGACTTTTAATACTACCTAAAAAACGTTATGATATCAATATGATAACCCGCCATGAAGCATATCCAAAACTAGCCAAGGCTTTAGAAATGAAGTCGGTTTTCCTAAAAAGAGAAGACTTGCACCCTTACGGTTCACACAAAGGAAGATCTATTCCCATTATGATTGATACGTATTTAAGCCAAGGAATTAAACATTTTGCTATTTCCTCTTCAGGAAACGCTGCACTTGCTTCAGCTTGTTATATTGAAAAATTGAATAAAGATAGATTGGATAAAATCATCTTGGATATTCTAGTTGGACAGCATATTTCAACAAAAAAATTAAGAAAATTAGAACAATTTAAAAGCCAATATATCAATGTCACCATGCATGATAGGCCTCTTCAAACTCTTTTTAATATAATAAAAGATCAGGACGTCAGAGCATTACGTCAATCGACCGATGATACTGCCTTAGTTGGATATAAAGCTCTTGCCGAAGAATTATCAGAAATTCCAGATCTTCAGGCAGTTTTTATCGGAACTTCATCCGGAACGACAGCGCAAGCACTTGCAGAATACTTTAATACGAGTGACAAAAAAGTAGAGGTACATATTGTTCAAACTTCATCTTGCCATCCTATTGCAGATGCCTTTGTAGATGATGAAACTCTAGATGAGCAATCAATCGCTGATGCAATTGTTGATCACACAGCTTTAAGAAAAGATGAACTCATCAAACTCATAGAAAAAACTGGGGGTAGCGCATGGATTGCTTCGAATGAACAAATAACAACAGCCCAAGAAATTACAAAAAATAATACTGATGTAGTAATTTCTACAAATAGCGCACTCTCTGTCGCTGGACTTATGCAGGCCGTCTACACTGGACGTTCATGGACTGGTGCAGTTATTTGTATTGTGTGTGGAGATTAGAGTTCTCGTACTGCTCGTACAAATCTATCCCCTCTTTCTTTTCTTGATATATCTACTCCAACAGCATCGAAGCCGGGACTAAAAAGTACCCTGTCACCCTTTTTGGCATTTTCTTTTGCCTTTTGTACGGCTTCTTCAAGATTCAAAACCTGCACGAAACGTATATCTGGCAATTCTTCAATTCTACTTCTCAATCCGATACTTCCGCTCCCTGGCAATAAGATAAGCGTAGAAATATATTGCGAGATATTTTGTATCAACAAGTCATAATCATATCCCGTATAAGCGCCGCCGAGAATAAGAACAATATTCTTATTACTCGAAAGTAGTTTCAATGCAGCTAATGTGGATAAAGGAGCAATGGAAGCCGTATCGTTATAAAACTCAATACCTGATACCTTTTTGACCAATTCAATACGCCCCTTAAGGCCGTCAAAACTGTGTAATACCTCATGTACAATGTCATGCGGTACCTTGAACAAATCAGCAGTTTGGAGCGCTAGAGCTGCATTTTCGAGGTTATGAGCCCCTTTCATACTGATATGCCATGTTGAAGGAATGGAGCTGATATGAGTTCGTAACATCTTTGCCTTTGATGAATTACTTTTTGATTGTTTTTTAATAGCATCAATAACTTCATCTGGTGCAACTATAAAATTATTGTATGTCTGGAAAGCAAGCATTTCAAATGATGTTGATGAAGTTATGACAATAACATGCGGACTTATGCGTAATTTATAATAATGTTCCATAAGATGTTCAGGAATTCGAGCAATTACCATATCCCCTTTTTTGATTTTCTTTAAATTATTAAGAGCTCCGCTTGTAGAATCCGGATCAATAAAAAAGAGTCCTTGATTTTCATATTCAACAAAAGCTTTTTTAAGCATAAGATAAATCAAATGTGATACAGTACTTTTTCCGCATGCACCAATAACACCGATGAGAGTAATCGGTGGGGTCAATTTAAAAAATAATGTATCTGCGTATTCTATTTCAATACCAGCAGAAATAGCTTTTTTAAGAAAATTTGATTTCTTTGAAATATCTTGAGATAGAATAATCAAATCTGCATCAAGGAGATCATCGTCTGATATTTTCCCAAAAGAAAATCTTTGTAAGCCTATTACTGAAAGTGCAAGAATATATTTCTTAATTCTCTCTTCACTTCTCATATCGTACAGAGAAATCAAAGACTTGCTTTTAAGCAGGAATTTAATATCAGAAAGCATTTCACCATGCGGACCAAGTCCGATGATGGCGATTTTTTTACCCTTGAAATAATCTTTGTAGCTCACGTATACATTATAGCAAACTTTTTTCTTCTACTTTATATGCGCCTTCTATTAATTTCTTGACTTTTATTAATTCTTGTAGAAGCGCCTGCATCTTCATAGTATCTTCATCTGTTGAATGTCCGAATGTAGCAAAATTTGAAAGTTTTCTCAAGAAAAGATTATAGAGGTCGTTGAAATACTTTTCAAGAATATCAATATTATTCTCAGACACCTGTCCCCCATCTCTGATTTTATAAACTTCAAGGGGTTTACGAATTCCCTCAAAATACAAGTGGTCGTCTGAAAGAACTCCGTCTAAGGATGGTGAAGTGAGGGCATATTTTTTCATAGTAAGATTTTAATTATTTTAATACTGAGCGTTAATACTTACATACGTACTTTTCGTAATTATCACATGATCAAGGATATGAATACCGAGCATTTTCCCCGCTTGAATGAGCTGAGCGGTAATTTCTAAATCTTGCGCACTTGGTGTAGCAACATTTGAAGGATGATTATGAGCAAGCACTAAAGCTACAGCGTTATATTGGAGAGCAGGGCGAAAAACCTCACGAGCATGGATAATACTTGAATTGATAGTACCAATAGAAATTACCTCATCGTGAATGACTTGATTATGACTATTCAAATAAAGTCCTCTCAAATGTTCTTTGGATAAATTGTGCATATCATGGAGATATTCATAGACATCCTTTGCATGTCTAATACTAGATAGGCCCGCAGAATTTTTTTCATAAAATCTCCTACCGATTTCCCCGCAAGCAATAATCTGGCTCGCTTTCATAATAGGTATGTGGAGTTCTTTTGAAAGCTTTTCTGCATTTTTTTCTGATATGATGCTTTTTTCACCATACTCACGAATAATGCGATTCGACATTTCCAAAACATCTTCTGTTTGATTTCCTGTATTAAGAATCACAGCAAGAAGTTCGGCAAGAGATAATGGATCAGGACCTTGTTTGATTAATTTTTCTCTTGGTTTACTATCAACAGGTAAATCTCTGACCTTAAGAACGTATTCCCGATTGCTCGTATCCAAAAAGAGATCGGTGTCCATCAAGCTATATAATTTTTCTTTTTTTATTTTTGTTATCATACAAATAATTATAGCTTTAAACAAAATATGCCCACAAGGGCATATTTTGATAAAATCTTTATGATTTCTTGATTTCGTGGGGATAACTATATTGTCTCAATCAACATCATATTCGTCTCCTGAATCTTTCCAAAAGGCATACCACCAACAATGACGACTTTGTCACCCTTAACAGCAATCTTTTCTTTAAGAGCTACTTTTCTAACTGTAGTCATGATTTCTGGCACTGTATTGAATTTTTCTACAACAATAGGATAACAACCAAATGACAGAGAAAGTTTCTGGGCTGTTGCTTTTGTAAGTGTCATAGCAATAACTCTTTCGGCTGGTCTGTATCGGGCAAGCATTCGAGCCGTTCTTCCTGATTCTGTCAAAGCAACAATGAATCGTGCCTCAACTTCATGAGAAGCGAGAACTGCTGATTGTGAAGTAACATCTGTAATACCGTGAGAATCTTCATATTCAGCAATAGTATCTGTAGTATATACATCTTTTTCAACGCGAAGAGAAATACGAGTCATCATTTCTACAGCCTCGACTGGAAAATCTCCGAGTGTTGTCTCTTCTGAAAGCATAATTGCGTCTGTACCATCTATAATTGCATTTGCGATATCTGAAACTTCTGCTCGAGTAGGAACTGGGCTCTTAATCATTGATTCGAGCATTTGTGTCGCAGTGATAACTGGCTTACCAAGAGCATTACACTTCTGTATAAGCATTTTTTGAACCAAAGGAACTTCTTCTGCAGGAATTTCTATTGCAAGATCTCCTCGCGCAACCATGATCCCATCAGCAAGATTTATAATTTCATCAATATTCTCAAGGGCCTCTGGTGTTTCTATCTTTGCAATAATCCAAGCTTTTGATTTTTCTTGCTTTAATATATCTTTGAGTTCTGAAATATCAGAAGGTCTTCGAACAAATGAAAGTGCAATAAAATCAACTTTATTTTTTAAACCAAAAGCAAGATCCGCTTTATCCTTTTCAGTAATAGAACTCATAGAAAGATAAGCGCCAGGAAGATTGACGCCTCTTTTATTTTTTATCTCTCCTCCGACAATAACCTTTGTAATAACATCATTTCCCTTTATATCAGTAATCTGAAGCTTTTTCTTTCCATCATGAAGGAGAACATAGCCTCCAACTTTCACTTCTTTTGGAAGTAATGGATAGTTTACAAAAACCTTCTTTTCATTACCCATGATTTTATCGGTTGTAAGAGTAAATGTTTGGCCTTCCTTGAGAGTAATGACACCATTTTCAAATTCACCTATTCGAATCTTTGGGCCACCGAGGTCTTGCATAATACCAATATCCTTACCTGTCTTCTCCATAACCTTACGTAGATTATTAACACGATTCTGATGCTCTGCAAAGTCTCCGTGAGAGAAATTGAGACGCATTACATTCATACCAGCGTGAGCAAGTGCCATAAGCTTTTCGAGTGATTCTGTCGCTGGGCCAATCGTACAAACAACCTTCGTTTTCTTACCGTTATTCATTGTATAGTCTTTTTTAAATTTTTATTAATAGGAAGTACCATGTTACTACACCTTGTGCAGTATTGCAAAATATAGATTATGGTTTCAGTTTTGGATATTTTTCTGGATCGATAATTCTTTCAAAACATACCAGACCAGCATCATGTTTCCAATTCCCATCTAAACCATATGAAGGATATGCCATGTCCACAGCATAAGGAACCGATATAGAGCCATAAGACCCTTTGCCTTGTGTGTCCTGATATGGAAGAGAGAATGTTGAACATACCTCAAATGTAGTAGTATTTTTTACACTATAACCATATACATTCTTACTCTCTGGATCAGTAGGAATAATAAAACCTGAAATAGAGTCTGAGGTACTAGCCAAAGTCATTGGTAATTTACCCTTTTGTTGCCAATAGTTAACAATTTGATATTGAATAGTCTGAAGATCACTCACTCTCTGATTGTCGAATCTTAAATTTCTTTGTTTTGAAGGAGAACCTACAGCTATAAAACCGATAATAATCGCCACAAGAACAAGTGCAATTCCAAAATATGGAACTACCTTTTTCGCATATCGAGCCCATTTCATATTCTCATTTATAGAAAAGAAATAGTATTTGAATACAGCACCTGAAATCAATAAGACAATTACTATCTTAAAAATAAAGCGAGTAGAAATTTCTCCACTCAAATAGGTATTTATAAGAGCAATAAGGTCACCAGCTAGTAATGCACCTGTTAGAAATAATGTAAGATATATTCTCCACTTTCTAATCCATAAATTCTTTTTATCAGGATCCGTAGTATAGCCACGAACAATGAGCCACTCCAAGACATAGAGTATCGGAATAAGGACAATGAGCATTGATATTGGCCACGCTACTGAATTTCCAAAAAAGTATCCTGCAAGACTATCAGGAAAATAGAAATTGATAATAGTGAATGATAAATTAATGAGAGTACCAACTCCGATGTAGAGAGCGATAGTAGCCCCAAGGTGAAGGAAAAAGTCCTTCGGCGTTGTTTTGATTGGGTTCATAGAATCCTATTTTACCATGAAAACCTCCTTTTGGTGCGCGTGCCAGGATTCGAACCTGGGACCCCCCGAGTATCAGTCGAATGCTCTACCAGCTGAGCTACACGCGCATCATTTCACCATTTATATGATTGGTTACTTGGTACGAAAAATATAACAGAAATAGCACAAAAACACAATAAAAAAGCCGGAGGTAACACGAGGTCACACTCCGGTGGGTTGTTTGTTGAAGTGGTTTAACGTCCGATACGCACCAAGGCTCTGGACATGCCGATTTTGGTATTGGCAGTCGCGGTTGGTTGTTTTGGTTGATCAACTGAATCAATGATTTGCCACGCAGCAGTCGCTGTGAGGCCACCCTGCATCATTTGCATCAACTCGATGGGTCTGGTTGGTCTTTGAACTGATTGGGTTGTTGTCATACGTCTTATTTCGATTTCCAAACGAACAAATCCATCGTCCACCTTTTTACAGAGTGGTTTTTGACCAAATCCTTATTTAGTGAACAATGTTAATAGAGATGTTAGCACTGACGTGACTTTGTGTCAAGTATGTGTCAGGGTATAAATTGTTCCTAAGCTGTTTATAAGTTATTAAAGGTAGTATTTGGTAATATTTTTATAAAAAATAAAGAGTCCTGGGTGTAAGTCCAGGACTCGATTTGTTTCCAGTCAAAGTTAGTTAGAGAAGGTGGTATACCACGAGCCACAGGGCTGCGAGGATGAGAACCCCTCCACCAAACGAGACTGTATAGGCCATTCCCTTCGGTGTTCCGATGAAACGGATGGCCTCGACGATTTGATTGACAAGTGCTGCATCCATCTCATCAATATGAATATTGATTCCGAAGTGATGGTGGAGCTTTTTCTTAAGTCTACACATACATTCCTTCTATTTCTGTGAACTACAACCCTGCGTTTGACGGCGGGTTTGGGAGATTTAACACTCCCCTTGTTTTTAAATCCAGAGTATATACTACCACAAATGGTCAACAAAGTCAATAGTACATCATGGCTTTGACATACAGTCAAAACCAGTACGAAATAGCCTTTTGAGACAAGAAAAAACACCCTTTCGGATGCTTTTTCTATATAACACTGTTCTTTATTTTGTTCCGTTCATTCGGTTAGTACCTCTATAGAGGGTACCAACCTATGCCCTTTCTCTCGCGGGCTGAGTGTTCGAATTAAAGTACAGAACAATCCTTTTGCTTATCTTACGATAAAAATCGACACGGTCAGATAATGATCTAAAAGATCAAAATCGAGATTCAAATTGAAATAATCCACGAGCAGCTTCCGCTACCCGTGCCTTGTTACGACTTACTCCCTGTCATTGAGCTTACCTTAGGCCACGACAAGCGTAGACTTCGGGTATTCCCAACTCCCTTGAGTTGACGGGCGGTGAGTACAAGACTTGAGAACGTATTCACCGCAGTATAGCTGACCTGCGATTACTAGCAATTCCAGCTTCATGAAGTCGAGTTGCAGACTTCAATCCGGACTGAGAATGGTTTTATAAGGATTTGCTCCCTCTTTCGAGTTTGCGTCCTGTTGTACCATCCATTGTATCACGTGTGTAGCCCAGGGTATAAGGGACATGCTGACCTGGCGTCATCCTCACCTTCCTCCCACGACACAGAGCACAATCGGCGAAAAATTAATTTCGGTATCCGATGTATGCGCTTTGTCGTGGGCAGTCTCGCCTGACAAATATAACAGACAACGAGGGTTGCGTTCGTTACCCCACTGAAGGGAACAACTCAAGCCACGAACTGACGACGGCCATGCATCACCTGACTAACTGTCTTGCGACGACAAAAGTTTCTTCTTGTCTTCAGCTAGATTAAACCCTGGTAAGGTTCTTCGTTTATCATCGAATTAAACCACATGATCCACTGCTTGTGCAAGTCCCCGTCTATTCCTTTGAGTTTTAACCTTGCGGTCGTACTACCCAGGCGCTTCTCTTAACGCGTTAGCTTCGTCTCTCAGAGGGTCG
>JAYTHA010000097.1:0-7381 GCA_043732935.1 Candidatus Tayloriibacteriota bacterium | reverse complement strand
AAAATGGAGAGCGCTGAATTCAGTGTTACATTGTATGAATCTACTACAGTCTGAATTAGTCCAGAATTACTGGTATTGATATTTGAAATAATAGAAGATAATTGACTCATGAAATTCTTCGTGGTTTCCAAATATCCATGTACATTATTTAAATAGGTAATCAGATTAGTTGTAGTCGAAAAAGACATTGAGTCAAGATCTTTTTTCCAAGCAGAAAGTTTCTCAGTAACAAGAAGTCGAGAATTATTAATTGCATTTTCTTGAGTATAGCCATCGGTATGAATATTGATTCGTGGTACTGAAGACTGCGAATTAGTAAAAAATGTACCAACGTAATTGAGTATTGAATTTTCTGTCTTCACATATGAATCATGAAGAGCTGTTATAACTCCGATTCGAGCATCTTCAAGACTTACTTGTGCACTTCTGAGCTTGGCATCCTCAACACTCAATTCTTCAGGTCTCAAACCTTTCTGCAATTCACTCAGGCGAGCTTGCTCAGCAAGAAAATTTGCCTGAGCGCCTTGATATTGTGCATAAGCATCTGCAGAATCAAGAGAAATGATTATATCGCCAGCTTTAACTTGTTCACCGACTTGATGGTTTATCTTCGACACAACTCCGCCCTTTTCAAAACCGAGTTCGGCTTTTTTAATAGCAGTTACCCTGCCCGTAACGCTGACTTTTTCAGTTACAGTACCAAGCTCAGCATATGCAGTCTCAAGGGAAGAACTCGAACCCTTAAAAACAAGTAGGAGGATGATTATAATAACGACAATGCCAATAGATCCCCATAGAATAAGCTTATTTTTAAGATAGTGTGAAAGAGTCTTCTTCATAGAATTATATGAAGAACATAGTATCATATATTTGCAGTTTTACCATATTTTAGCTATAGTTTTCCATATAAATGACCACATACTCCTCTATTGTTCTCTATACAGCGCTTTTCTTTGGCCTTTACTACCAAGTTTTCATTCTAATTACTTTTTTTGAGAAAGAAACAGGACAAAAACCTCGAAAAATAAGTCTTGATGAATTAGGGAGTTTGCCATCTGTGTCAATCATAGTTCCCTGTTTTAATGAAGAGAAAACCGTAGAAAAAACTGTGCTTTCCCTTTTGGAATTAAATTATCCTAAAGAAAAACTTTTTATATCTATTGTCGATGATGGAAGCACCGATTCTACCTATTCAAAAGCATTAGAATTAACGAAATATCCTAATGTCAGCGCTTTCACACAGAAAAATGGCGGAAAATTTACTGCACTCAATTTTGGCATACGTAATGCAACAACTGACATTGTCGGCTGTCTTGATGCTGATTCTACAGTTCATGAAAATGCTCTTTTGAAAATGGTCCCTTATCTCGAAGAACATAATGTTATGGCAGTAACTCCGGCAATGAAAGTTCACAATCCAAAAACATTATTGCAAAAGATACAGAATGCTGAATACAATATCGGAATTCTATTAAAAAAAATAATGGGAAAATTAGACGCAATACACGTTACACCAGGACCATTCTCTCTTTTTAAAAAAGAAGTTTTCGAAAAAATTGGATATTTCAGACATGCCCACAATACAGAAGATATGGAAATCGCATTCCGAATACAAGAAAATCGTTATCGAATTGCAAATTGCCCAACAGCATATGTCTACACAATCACCCCACCGACTTTCAAGAAGCTTTACAAACAAAGAACTCGTTGGACATACGGCTTTTTCAGAAATGCTCATGATTACAAGCATATGTTTTTTAATAGAAAATATGGAAATTTAGGAATGCTGACCCTACCCTTCGCGATTATCTCTTCGAACATAGCTCTGCTTATCTTCGGAAACACACTGTATAATTTCGCATCATATATAGTCGAACACATAGAGCGATACATCGTAGCAGGTTTCACTTTCAAATGGCTGAGCTTCGATCCATTCTTTCTCAATACGAATTCCATCATATTATTAACCGTAGTAATGTTCTGCTGTAGTCTCTTTATCATGGCTTTGGCATGGAAAATGGCAGAAGGTAAAATCAGATTCAGTCGAGATATTCTTTATTTCATTGCATTCTACGGCTTTATTGCGCCATTATGGCTTATAAAAGCAGCATATAACGTTGCCCTATCAAAACCTGCAACATGGCGATAAAAAAATACATTTTAGTTTTCGTAATAACCCTAGGAATATTCGCCCTGGCTTTTATTGTGAGTGATTACATCAATAATAAAAGATATGATATCATACGAACAACATCTGATAAGATTTCTATTGACATCCTTTCTCTTGAAACACAATTTGAACTCTTTCAAGAATCATCATGTGCATCATTAAAAAATTCAATTCTTTCAGACGAAATTAATGCTCTTGCGGACAAACTCTCATATGCAGAAAATCAAAAAGGCATTAGCGATGCTGATGTGATCAATTTAAAGAAATATTATTCCCTTCTTGAGATAAAGGATTATCTTCTTATGAAGAAAGTAAACAAGCGTTGTGATGCGAATCCGATTTCAATATTGTATTTCTACACCAACAAAGAAAATTGTGACGATTGTACCAAGCAAGGTTATGTACTGACACGCTTACGCGCCGATCATCCAGAATTAAAAGTATATAGTTTCGACTACGATCTTGATTTGAATGCAATAAAAACCCTGACCTCTCTCTACAAGATCACGGGCGAACTCCCTGCTCTCGTAATCAACGAGAAGACGTACAAGGGTTTCAAAAGCATAGAGGATATTCAGAAGATTATCCCTCAACTTCTCGCGACGAGCACAGCAACCACCACGACAAAGCAAAAATAGAGAGTGAAGTAAAAGCAGATACTGCGCAGTAAGGACAGAAAGCCTTAATAACAAATATCATAAGAGAGATGAATCCGAGGGAAGCAAGTGCGCCTACTATAGAAAATAGCAATGGTATCCTTAAGAAAATTTCTTTCTTTGTATCAAGAAAAATTACTAAAAATATACCGAGTATTAAATAGTAGACTGCACCGACAAGTGACACCGGAATTCCTATTACTTGAGAATATTGACTTGTAAGAACAGTTTCACAACCTCCGATAGTACAAGGTGGTATTACGTTCTGATAATGCTTAACAGTGAGATATGTCGCATCAGCAAAACCAATAATTGCAATAATAAGTATTAGTATTGGTATCCACTTCGGAATACTGCTTGTATTAATTTTTTGTTTTAGCAGCTTCATCTATAAGTTTTTTAAATTCTACATAATCACTCGGATTCTTAATTTTCTTTCCATTCAAATAGAAAGTCGGAGTCGAGTTTATACCTGCTTTTGAACCAGCTTTTACACTTGTAGTAATTTTATCTTCAATCTCTTTTAATGCATAATCAGAAGCAAATTTTGTCATATCGAGTCCAAGTTTCTTGGCATATTCAGTAAAAATAGTCTTTGCATCTGTTGAGTTTTCCCAAAGATCATGGTTTGTAAAAATTATGTTATACATTTCCCAGAATTTACCCTGCTTACCTGCTGCTTCTGAAGCCTTTGAGGCTGGGATAGCATTCGCATGCTGAGGCAAAGGGAAATGACGATAGACCATCAGTATCGTTGTACTACTCTCCTTGAAAAGTTTTTCAACCATAGGAAAATATGAGTAACATGCAGGACATTGGAAATCACTATACTCAACAAGAGTTACCGTTGATGAAGCATTTCCACGTGTCCAATCATCACTTGTAATCTTGTCTGGTAAAGGGAGAGCTACTGATTCTCTTGAGGCTTTCTGTCCTGCAGCAATCATGCCCCATATGACGAGTACAATTATAATAATGAAACCAGCCCAATATAAAATTCTTTTTGTATTCATAGTTTCTTATTATATCAGATGTGAAAACTGTATCAAAACGTAAATCCCGAGCATATTCATGACAAAGGAAATCGGAATAAGTACTGATGTTTTCACCTTGGACATACCGAGAAGGCTGATCCCGATCTCATCAGGCAATGGTGAAGCAATAATAAGTGCACCGAGCAATGGCGATAACCATTTCAGAAAACCGAAATGCAGTGAATGGAATATATGCTTTATCGTTGAAGGCTTCATTGTTCTTTTCAGATCTTCTGCGAATTTATCGCGAATAAAGAAGAATAAAATAAGATCTCCGAATACGGCACCGAGAGCTCCCCAAAAGACCACACCAACGATCGGTGAATTCTCTGCCAAATTCACAAGAGCAATCGATGATGGTGCAATAGTGAAAGCTGAGGTAAAAAATATACCCGCGATGAAACTAGCGATAATATAGTAATCTCTGACAGCATTGATAACCATATCCATGAGCCCGGATCGAACAAAGAGAATTGCAATAATAATTCCAATAACAATCATAATAATATCTCTCATCAATCCACTTCCCTTTTTCGTACTTCTTTTACTCATGATGATATTTTTCGCCTCTTAATATGCTGAAACCTCTATATATTTGTTCTACAAGAATACTTCTTACTAACTCGTGTGGAAATACCAGATTTGATAATGACCAGGAGAAATTGGCTTGTTCTTTGATCTTTTCATCAATTCCATAAGCATCTCCGATTATAAATACTAGATTTTTTACGCTTTCATTAAGACGCTTATTTAAAAAATCTGAAAAAACTGGCGACGTCATCTGTTTCCCCTTTTCATCAAGAATAACTACATATGAATTCTCCGGAAGTTCTTTTATTTCTTTTACAAATTTCCATTCTATGCGGGAGTAATGAGCAATGCGTGAAGTAAATTCAAAGACGATATCTTCACCCATATAGCCTTTTGATTTTCCTGGAGAAATAATGATTATATTCATAAGAATAGTATATCATTTAAAGAAGCTGAGAAATGTCATTGGATCTATCGAAATACCATTAATTTTTACACTTATATGTAAATGAGGGCTCTCTGCATAGCCGGTTTTACCACTCAAGCCGATTATTTGACCTTTTTTAACAGTATCACCAGCCTTCACATTCATTTTTGAAAGATGCATATACAAAGTCTGCACTCCTTGACCATGATCTACGATAATCGCATTTCCATAGACAATAAAAGTTTTTGCAATTCTAACAACACCATCATTCATCGCCATAACTTCTGTGCCTTCTGGCGCACGGAAATCTGTACCCTTATGAACAATGGTCGAGTTAACTGTTTTTCTATCATATCCATAATCATCAGTTATTTTTATACTGACAAGCGAATTAGCAAAAGCTGTGGACCATAATGTTGTGGTAGAAGTTTTTACAGTATTTAAAATCACGTTTTCTTTTGCCAGGTTTGCGAGCAGGGCTTTCTCGGCTTCAGGAGTATTACCACCAAGCTTGTCAGGGATACCGAGCGGTCTTTCTATTTTTTCTCGAAGAGTAAGAGTCACCTTTTTGGTAATTACTTCTCCATTAGATAATACGGCTTTAATAGTATGTTCAAGAACTTTTTCATTAAAATCAATTCCGACAAATGCATGGGTCTTGCCAGCATACTCAAAAATTGAAAGTTTTTTCGTATCAAAAAGTATTTCTTTTATTGAAAAAGTTGAATTGATTGTTATTAAAATTGGATCTCCCGGAAGAATTACTTTTGGAGAAAGAGAAATGGTTGATTGAATTTCGGGTTTTTTATCTTTATCTAGAAAAATACCCAGTATAAAAAATACTAATAGTAGACCAGTGACTATAATAAGAGTCTTTTTCATCACCTTAGTATACTCTCAGATTCGTTGTAATGAAATGAACGGAGCAACGGCATCATAGCGTAAGTAAAAAATTAATATAATTTAATCAAAAATATGACAACAGTAATCAATAACCCTGGGGAAAGTGGGGGTAGCGATGCAAGTGGTGGAGCAGGAGTAATGATAGGAGCAGTAATAGTAGTTTTAGCCATAGTTGTCGTACTTATTTTAGCTATACCCTATTTCCGGGGACGTATAGACACTATGAGTACACCAAAAACTCCAATTATCAATCCTACAATTAATGTTCAATTACCAAATCCTCCAACTCCTACTACACCCCCTGCCACAGTTAAATAAATTACTAAAATAAATTTTTAATAAAAAATATATGATATACACAATTGCAATTATCTTAATCGTATTATGGCTTCTCGGTATGGTATCTTCATTTACAATTGGAGGATTTATTCACATCCTTCTTGTTGTCGCAGTTATTATGATTCTTGTGAGACTTATCAGAGGAGAAAGGGTGCTCTAGAAACAGCAACAAATTAAGAGACTTAAACATCTCCCGCTGGTACACTATTCTGAACTTGGGTCGCGTGGTCGCGCGCGTTAGGACGATATTTGAGCGAATCGACGATGCAACGATTTACATCCCGAGCTTCAAAGATTGTTACCCCACACCCGCGCTCACTATATCTGATAAATAATTCTACTTCTGCATTTTACCTGCAAAAGCAGGTGTCAGCCATTTTCCGACCATTTTAAATGGGGGTTGACCACCGTTTTTTCACCGTTTTTAAACGGTGCTACCCCACACTCTCACTCACTATGTTGCTCAAAAATGCCTTCCCGTTAATTTCCCGTTATTACGGGTAAATTTATTGAGTTACCCCACTGTCTCATTCACTATTTCGAGCTACTTCACCGATGACCGTAATCACCGTAATTTGGGACTGGATAGGCTCACCTGTTATTCTCCTGATCTATCAGGTGAGTGCCCGCTAATTCACCGCTAGTACGGGCAAGGAAAACAGGATCTTAACAGGCGTTATCAGGTGAACCAAGGATCCGTTTGGACCGTAAATTTATGTCGGTGAGTTATTTTACCCCACCCTGCTCTGCACTATTGTCGAGAGCTGTTTTAATCTTCTGAGCCAACTCAGTAGAATCAAATTTTCCGTGGTTACCCAATCTGAGAAGTGGCACACCGGCAGTTTTCAGAATCCTTTCAACTTCATGATCTCTATCTACCCTGTCTGGTCGTTCGTGGGACCGATCGTCGAGTTCAATAGCGAGCTTTGGAGCAATGTATGCTTTATCACACAAAACAAAATCCACAGACTTCTGATTGATATGGGCTAGTGCGCCTCTCCAGTTCTGGCCATTAATTTTGTGATCAACTATTGTCGGAAGATGCACCTGAGCAAAAATATAATATTCGTGACCAACAGAACTCATGAGAGCGTCGTAACACTCATGTTCGGCTCGAGATAGGAAGAATGGTTTCTTTTTATAATCATAACCCTTGGGACCAGTACCTTGGCCGCGATCTCTACGTACAAACTCAACGACTGCGACAACGATGATTACGGCGATTATTAATATAATAAGTTTTGTCATTGCAGTTATTTTATCTCTTTTTAGTCTTTCTTGTTAGGTTCATCTACCCATTCTTTCTTGATCGGCCTATAGA
>JAYTHA010000096.1:0-7342 GCA_043732935.1 Candidatus Tayloriibacteriota bacterium | reverse complement strand
CAAAGACAATTTCTACAATTATCCTGAAAGCAAATGCCTTGCCGGTTATAAATGGGAAGAATAAAGGGTTGGCGACATAGATGGGAATAAAGGCGACAATAGCTAGTCCAGTAATAGTAGTGTATCTTAATATTGTGGTTATTGTTGTATTTTGCATAATGGGGAAATGATAGCATATTATGACTTTAAAATACCAGCGAAAAATGCTATTGTGGAATACTATGAAAGACATAATCGAGCGCTATTCCCAAAAAGCGAGTGTGCTCCTGAAAACAGATGTGAAATACCTGCTTCATAGCGGTTTTTGGCTTAATTTGAACTTTATCTCTGGATCCGGATTATCTTTTATATTGTCGATACTTTTTGCCCACTTTTTATCAAAAGACGTATTCGGAGTTTATAAATATATACTGTCAATTGTCGGCATAGCTGCGGCATTTTCCCTAACGGGCATGAATTCAGCTGTTACTAGAGCTGTCGCTCAGGGTTTTGAAGGCACTTTCAAGAAATCGATTATTGAACAAATCAGATGGTCTGCTGGACAATTCCTTTTTACTTTTGTACTTTCCATATATTATTTTATTCAAGGAAATTTACTTTATGGATGGATATTTTTGATTGTAAGCATATTAACCCCGGTATCAAGCATAGCCAATACCTACAGCGCCTATCTGCAGGGCAAAAAAGATTTCAAAACTTCCACAATTTATGGAATCTGGTCAAATCTTTTCTATTTTGCAGTCATGGCAGTTGCAATAATTTATACTCCGTACGTTTTCGTAATGGTTATTCTTTATTATCTTATAAAAGCAATAACGAATACGTATTTCTGTTGGAAAACATTCAAAAAATACAAACCCAATGAAAATTACCGCAGTGAAGATCTCACATTTGGAAAACATCTGAGCCTAATGAATATTTTGAGTATTATTTCAAGCCAAATAGATAATGTTATCGTATATCATTTTATTGGCCCAGCATCTCTTGCTCTCTATTCCTTTGCGATAATCATGCCTGACAGAATCAGACTCATGTTTGGATTTATCTCAACCGCAGCATTTCCAAAGCTTGCAGAAAAAGATAATAACTCTCATAAAATTCATACCAATAAGAAAATAATCCAGCTTATAGTATTAGCCTTAGTGATATCAGTATCATATATCTTAATTTCACCATATATATTTACATGGTTCTTCCCGCAATATTTGCCAAGTATTATATATTCTCAGGTCTTTTCTCTTTCGCTTGTAGTAATAGCGACAAATATCTCCATTACTTCCCTCTTTGCTCAAAAATCACAGAAAGAGTTATATGTCATGAATATAGTCACCTCAATCATAAGAATAATCATAACAGCTGTCGGTGTAGTATTTTTCGGACTTTGGGGCGCAATAATATCTCGAATGATACATTATTTCCTAACTCTTGGATTATCTATATTTTTTGTTCAGAAGAAATAGTATCAGAAAAGATCCTATTGAAAAATGAATCGTAACGTAAGTATTTTTCAAATGCCTCTCGTGCTTTCTTTTGCATTTCAATAAACTCTTCGTTTGATATAGATGAATAAAAATCAGATATGATTTGAGGTAGTTTTTTGATATCTCTATAAGAAACTCGCACTATGAATTTTGAATAATCGATTTCATCTTCGAGAGGCAAACACACGTCTGTATCAATAAGAATCGGAATACGCCCAAGAGACAGGGCTTCAAAAAATCTAACGGAATAATTCGCATCTCCTTTGGGAGCTAAAACGAAGTCAGAATTCTTCATATTTTCGATATATTCTTTACGAGCGTCATCTGGTGAAAGTGAAATTGTCCTCTTATTGCCTGAAAATGAATTCCTGATTATAAAACTTGTTTGAACTCGACCACCATTACTATTAAGAGCAATGATCGCTTTTCTTCTAAAATATAAGCCCTTTTTATAGACTTCGAGTGATGCATCCAATAAAAGTATTTTTTTTATATCAATGTAGAAATTTTTCAATAGATACTTTATATAGTGTTTTTTATTATTAAAACCAGCCCAACCACAAAAACTGATGAGTGGTTGAGGACTTTTTTGTCGTGGTTCGAATCCATGAAAAAATCCGAGATCTTCGCAGATAGGGGGAATGATTATATCGCTCTTCTGCAATAATTTTTTGTACTGCGTGCCTCGAAAAATATGAAAATTAAATTCAGGAAATTTGATATCGTGCGACAAATCTCCCCCCATAAACATGAATACGGGCTTAGTATGAAGATGGCTGAGTTCAGCGACAGAATTTAAATATCTAAGCGTCTCAGGACTTCTATCTAGGGTGGGATGTGGAATCAAGATAGCATTTGTAGGAATAATTGATTTGGAAATGAGAAAGCTATATGAAAATACATATTTTGGCAAATAAAGTGTTGAAGCAGTTGCGTGCTCACTAAAAAAGGATTGAATCAAATAGACATTGCCCATTTTTTCTCTGAATGGAGCAAGGGAAATTTCAAATTTTTTAGTGTCAGAAGACATATAGTCTCAATTAGCGGAATAATTTTCTCCACACTCTAAACATAAGTAACTTCGTCTTTGACATAGTACTTGGAAATGTTCGAAAAAATCTTGGAATCTGTTGTAATTTATTTTTATTGATCTTCACACCATGCCACATAATAGTATCGCAACCATGAAGCACGATCGTACCGTCGTAGAGATGGAACAACGTAGTATGATATTTTGAATTTTTATTGAGTTCGCTCAAACTATTGTCTTGAATCTCGAATTTATTAAAATGTTCCTTCAGAACAAAAATGGCATTGAGAGAGGTAACTGATATGAGCTCGTAACCCTTCTCTTTTGCGAGCTTTGTTACAGACAAAATCGAAGAACCCTGATTCACTTTCATATCTTTTGGCTGTATAAAATCAATATGATTTGGTATCGTTGGATTATATTCAATCACTACGACCTGTGGCCTATATTCCTTCAATGAATCCCAGATATGATAATCATTTCCATCTATATCTATACTGAGCAATGCAAAATCTTTTTTAATAGGAGTTTTTTTGAGAATAGTGTCGAGAGTGCCGTCCCCAGAAAAAGCGACGTATTTATTGATAGAATGCACTTTAGAATTTCCTTTGTAGGTATCGCAAAGCTCAAGAAAGCGTTTCGGATCAGCTTCAATAAAAACACCTGACCAATTCTTATGTACGACGAGTTCGTGAGTATTACTCAAATGTTTTCCATCCCAAGCACCAAACTCTACACACCACGGATTTTGTATAGAAAGGATTTCAAATATTTTTTTCAAGATTCCATCCTCCCCTCTTTGTGAGAAAATATTATTAGAAAATTCTAAAAGCCAGTCATTTTTTTTCATGGTATTTTTATTTAACCCCTTCAATATTTAAGCTAATAAGTATCTTCCTATCTCCAACGACTACCTCTCTCATGCTTTTATCGATGAAGTCATGATGATCAGCGGTCTTGTAGTCCCAAAATCGAATATCCTTAAATCCCGCCTCTTTGAGAGTTTCTTGCGCATAATTGAAATTCCATATTGTATGATGATCGTCATACGGTGCTGTTTGTCCAAGAAGCTGATTCTCAATCGATCGTACATTTTTTCCTGATTCATTATAAATTTCAATGAGAGCATCGAAGTTTGGAACACCAAATCTCAATACCCCGCCATCTTTCAAGACTCTGTGCCATTCTCTAAAGACTGTGGGTAATTCATTACGAGGTATATGCTCCACAAGATGACTCGCGTAAAGTAAATCTACAGAATTATTGGGAAACATGGGGAGCTTCTGAACTTCATGAATGTAATGGATTTCAGGCATGGTCCGCGTATCAATATTTATGAATTCCTTTGAGGTATGAGCTCCGCAACCCAAATTTACATATACTTTACGGTCTTTATTGATAGGTATTTTTGGTGCATGTATTTTCCTGAATATATATCCGAAAAAATACTTTATATTAAAAATAATTCGACGGAATTGCTGAGCCACTTTTTTGAGTATATTAATCATTTTTTTATAGATTTTCTATAATTGGTCGCACAAGTTCCTTGGGAATATATGTGTCTTTGAATAATTGAAAACTATTTTGTCTTATTGTATCAGACAATTCGCTTGAATTTTTCATAAGCAGAATTTTTTCAGCTAAGTCTGAAGAATTAGCTTTTTCTACCATCAAGCAAGTTTTACCATCTTTTAGTATTTCTGATACCCCTTCTGAACGAGCAGTAATGTAAGGTAATTTCATCGCGAGTGATTCAAATGCTTTGTGTGGAATTGTTCTTTTCAAGCGTTCATTATCTGCAAACTGGCCCAAGCTCACGTGACATTGTAACATAAGTGTCCTCAGTTCTTCCACAGGCAATTGTTTTCCGATATGTACTACATTTTTCAACTTCATATCTTCCATCATTTCATTGAATTCTTTCACAGCGCTTCCCCATCCAAAACCAATTATAAGAAACTTTATATTCTCATTTTGTAAAATCTGTGCAGCTTCTAGAACATATTTGAGACCAGCCTCTTTCGTAATGCGCCCCCTGAATAAAACAGTGAATGTATCATTTTTCTTTACAGAATCATCATAATAAAATGTTTCAGTATCAACTCCAGTATACACAACGATGCATTGCGACTCTCGAGCTCCGAGTTGATGTATAAAGTAATTCTTCTGAGCTTGTGTCTCGACAAGTATTTTTTCTGCACTTTTAATAAGCAACCAGTCAACGCCACGAACATACGGGATTCTGAAAGGATTGCCCCTGTATGCATTCCTCGAAATAATCTGAGATTCATAGAAAGAACAGAGGGCATCTACGATAATTTTCTTTTGTTTAGAAAATGTCACAATTGAAATAAGTAGAGAGAAAATTCGAGCGCACGGAGCTACAATATACGCCGGATAGCCAACAATCATCGTATCGTAGCTCTTTCTTAATTTAAATAATTTAAAAAATAATCTTAAAAATTTGATAGGTCCCCTGCTTGTATCAATACAATATACAATCGTAAATCCATGTTCTCTTAAACCATCAGCATAGACCTTATTACGAGAAAATTCTTTATTAAAAATACCGAAATAAAGTATCCTTTTCATATTATTTTTTAGCAATTATAAAATAGCCGAGAGGATATGAATCCTTTGAAAACTTTTTCTGAATCAAAGAATCCAAACAACGGGCACCGAGATACACAAAACTTCTCAAAATATTAAAGAAGAGAGCATTGTAAATTATCTGGCATGCTGAAGTAAAAGGACCTCTGCCGATAGATTTGATCTCAATATCCCTAAATCCAGCCTCTGTCATAACTTTCATGAGAGTTTCCTTAGAATATCTCCAATAATCATGCGGGCAAGGATGTATCTGAATTAAAAAAGGCACGCCAATAATCATAAGACCATTATCTATCAAAATTCTACGGCTTTCAGAAAGGAAATTCTGATAATTATAGATATGTTCTAGAACATTAATGGCAAGCACAGCATTATATTTTGAATCAGGAATAGTGAATTTTTCTTCAAGATCAAGCTTTATATCGTATCCGTATTCATCATCAATATTAGCGACTTCTATAGTGTGCTGACCCTTTAATATCTTACGATAACCTGACTTTTTCGAACCTCCCAAATCAAGTACCTTATCAGTCAAAGTGATTTTTTCTAATTCTTTATGAAGCAATGTTCTCCAGGGTGTAGACATGATTATTTAATTTAAAATTATGGCCTTCTTGAATATGACTTTTTTGTAAATAAAATAACTCGAGATAGCGATAAGACCCGCTGTAATAAATTGCGCAATCATATAATGCAAGTGAATCGTGTTAACGAAAATATACATAAGCAATGTATTGATTCCAAGATTTATAAGCGCAATGAGAAGATATGTAATCATCTGCTTGTGTATACCCTCTTTTGACACATCTTGAAATGTCCAATATTTTTGCATAAAAAAACTTACAAAAAATGCGATTATAAAGGCAAAAACAGCAGATAGTAAATACCAGATATGAAACGCATCCGTAAAAATATAGAGTAGGGACAGATCAACAAAAGTTGTAATTCCACCAGAAACTATGTAGCGCATAATCTTTAAAAAAGAAAAGAAATTCATGGCTATTTGTCGTTAGATAGAAATCCCACAGCCTTATCTACAATAAATTTTGGCCTTTCTTTAACCTCTTCATAAATTCGACCGATATATTCACCAAGAACGCCGACAGTGATGAGCTGAATTCCCCCCATAAACAAGATGAGTATTACTATTGTCGGATTACCTGTTGGGAATGGGAATCCGGCAATTTTCATGATCACATAGAGGACGCCGAATGTGATGCTTCCACCTGCGATAATAAAACCTATCTGGGAACTTAAAGTAAGCAGATAATTCGAAAAGCAAATTATTCCATTAAAACCAATTTTCAGGGAACCGGAAAAACGATTGTACTTGGTTTGACCAGAAAAACGAGGTACGCGGTCGAATAAGATGCTGGTCTGTTTGAAACCAACCACAGCGACTAATCCTCGAAGGAATCCGTGAGATTCTTTGAGTCTATTTATCTCATCTACAACACGACGAGACATCAATCTGAAATCTCCGGTGTTTGGTGGAATTTTTGGATTTGCAATCTTATTGATTACCTTGTAGCCAATATATGAAACTACTTTCTTGGCAAAGGTATCACCATTACGCGTTCGGCGCTGTGCCATGACGACATCGTAGCCTTCCTTCCATTTTGTGACCATATCTTTTATGAGCTCAGGGGGATCTTGAAGATCAACATCTATAACGATGACTGCGTCACCTATTGAATACTGCATACCAGCGAGAGTTGCCATAGGTTGACCGAATCGGCGTGAGAATTTTAATAATTTAATTCGTTCATTGTTTTCCCTGTATTTCAAAATGACTTCCTCCGTCTTATCAGAAGATGGATCCATTGAAAAAATCAATTCGTAAGTTTTTATGGTAGATTCAAGAATCGGAATCACCCGCGCCAAGAATTCAGGTATGTTTTTCTCCTCATTGTAGACAGGAATTACAACAGATACATCAATTTGAGGCTTACTTGTATGCATAATACTCACTAATTTATCATGTTATTTGACATAAGTATATGTCGGCATAATATCGAAATATTTCCAAATTCGAGCTATATGTTCATCGATAAAATCAAACTGATTGATTTCGTTAAGCTCTGGGCGAGGTATGCGTAGCCAGACTACTTGATCATAATTTTTTGAAATAGTCTGATTTGATACATAATCTTTTTCAGGCATATACGTCGCATCAAGCTGTTGAATATTTTTTGGCAAAGAAGCACTGAGAATTTCTTTG
>JAYTHA010000095.1:0-5429 GCA_043732935.1 Candidatus Tayloriibacteriota bacterium | reverse complement strand
TAATACAGTAACTGTTCAAAATCCAACCGTAACCACTGGTACTACAGTTCGTCCAGCGACAAATAACAATCAATCAGACAATGATAATGGTCTCTCAGCATCAGCACTCTTCTCATTAAAAAATGTGCCATGGGGCTGGGTAGCGGTACTCATTATCCTCATACTTTTCGGTACAGTTCTCTATCTTATCTATAATAGAAACAAGATATAACACTAGTGGTGAACGGGTGTTAGCTCCAAATACAATGTCTAAAAAATGAGTACACAGAGGCCCCGAAAGGGGCTTTTGTTATGACTAGAACATGCTATTGACAATAAGTACATATTATGATAAACTATCTAAGTAGCATTAAAAATAGAAGGAGGCTTTATGTCAGCACGAAGAATTCAAAGCAGTCGAGCCCTAGCAGAGCTCCTGGGATGGAACGTTCCAGTCCAAAAGCGGATGCGAATGGCCAAAGTTACTACAGTCATACAGGTTGATGCTGGAGTAATTCCAAAGAATCAACTTGTCACGATTGTCGTCAAAAATGTTCGTCGGTAAACCGCAACAAACAACAAACGGAGAAAATCATGATCACTACAAGCACAGGCGAAGTCCTGACTTGGGCCGAGTATCTCGAGCAAATCGGGCATTAACTCGTTCAAGTCAAAAGGCGTTTCCGCAAGGAGGCGCCTTTGTACTATAGATTACTTCCTCTACTTAATTTCGCTCTTTAATTTCTTTTGCAATCTTCTCAATAACTTCTTCTTCAGAGAGTTGGCCAATCTGACCTGCATCACGGCTTTCGAGAGTTACTTTATGAACCTCAATATCCTTATCACCAATGATGATAAAGTAAGGAGCTCGAGAAACCTTTGCTTGTCGGACTTTTTTACCAAAGCCATCACTTGAAAGTTCTACTTCTACACGAACCATAAGTTTTCGTAATGCATCGTATATCTCAACTGCTTTGGCATGATGTGCATTTCCGACTGGGATAATCTTTACTTGAATTGGAGCAAGCCAAAGAGGAAGATTTCCTCCATAGTGTTCAATGAGGAATCCAATAAATCGTTCGTGTGTTCCAAGTGGAGCTCGATGAATACACAGCGGCGTTTTCTCTTTGCCATCTGAATCTTTGTAAACAAGGTCAAATCTCTTTGGCACTGCGAAGTCTACTTGATTCGTAGCAAGGGTAAATTCACGGCCGATAGCACTCCAGACTTGAACATCAATCTTTGGTCCATAAAAAGCAGCTTCATTGGGAACTTCGATATAAGGGATTTTTGAATCAATCAAAACCTGACGAACCATATCCTCAGTTTTTTTCCATAATGCTGACTCATCAACGAATTTATCTCCAAGTCGCTTTGGATCGTGAGTAGAAAAGCGCATTACATATTTATCAATTCCAAATATTTTGAAATAATGAAGATACATTTCATTCACTGCACGGAATTCATCTGCGAACTGTGCTTCTGTACAATAGATATGTGCATCATTCATTTCGAGCATTCGAACACGCATAAGACCAAAGAGCTCACCAGACTTTTCGTGACGATAACATGTTCCATATTCAGCAAGACGCAATGGTAATTGTTTATAGCTTCGTGGCTCTGCAGCAAAAATCTTATGATGGTGTGGGCAATTCATTGCCTTCAAATAGTAATTTCCACCCTCGTATTCCATTGGAGGGAACATGCTTTCCTTGTAGTACGGAAGATGTCCGCTTTTCTTGTACATTGATTCCTTTGCAATATGAGGAGTTCGTACGCGGACATAACCACCCTTGAATTCTGTTTCCTTTGCTAATTTTTCCAATTCTTCTATTATAGCCGTTCCATTCGGAAGCCATAGAGGAAGTCCAGGTCCTACATCTTCATCAAAGGTGAAAATACCAAGTTCTTTACCAAGCTTTCTATGATCTCTTTTTTCTGCCTCGATTCTCATAGCTTCATAATCATCGAGTGTTAACTTATTCTCAAAAGCCAAACCATAAATACGAGTAAGCATAGTATTTTCTTCACTACCACGCCAATAGGCACCAGCTACGCGAGAAAGTTTGAATGAATCATTCGCAATTTCCTTTGCTGGATTTTCAGAGTGACCACCACGACAAAGATCAGTAAAGTTTCCACAGGTGTAGAGAGTAATTTTTTCTCCCTTTTTTGTAATTTCTTCAATCAATTCAATTTTGTATTGATTGCCTTTGAAAATTTCTTTAGCTTCACTTTCACTAACTTCTTTATGAGTAAATTTTGTCCAAGATTTCAAATGGCCTTTCATTTTCTTTTCAAGAGCAGGCAGGTCCTTATCAGAAATCTTCACATCAGCAGGGAATTCGAAGTCATAATAGAAACCGTCATCAATAGATGGTCCGATAGTATTTTTTGTGCCTGGATAGAGTTCGAGAACCGCAGAGGCGAGTAAGTGGGCAAGCGTGTGGCGGATGTGAGAAAGTTGTTCGGGGTTTATTGAATTCATGGGTATTACTATAACAATTTAATGGGGATATGGGGAGGGGATTGACATTTATAATTAATGTAGTATTATAATATTTAGTTTTGCCAAGAAAGTTATTGGCATAAATCGGCATCTTTATCTCAGGTTCAGACACTCCTGTGCTAAAAATTTTACGACCGATGGCGAGATGATTGAACTTGCAAACTGTCTGGACCGTCTACAAAATCTTGAAAGTGTTACTTGTATCGTGCGTTGGTGGCATGCTCCAAGGTCATGGATGCTCTGCAAATTTCGCCTATTTAAGATAGGCATCAAGATTCCTGTGAAAATTGTTCCCGTAAGCTCAAATTGCTGGATCAATGGCATTCTCCATGAAATCTTAGCGATTCCAATCAACATTCTCCGAATACTTGTAAACGGTTGAATGATTAGTTTTCACAATCACCTTCGCATGACAGGCTAAGGTGGTTTTTTTCTTATTTAATTATGCTATTATTTCAACTATCCAATGAACATAAAACTAATCTCACAACCCATAACAAAAACCGAAGCTCTCGAAATTGCTAAAGAATTTTATATTGAAATGGTAAAAGGTGTCGTTGATATTGAAAAAGAGATTATTGCTCTCGGTGGTGAATATCATATTGATGCAAACCAGATCTTAATTGATTCAGGTTCAAAACAAAATAATGTTTGGGGCTTTAATATTTATCCTAAGGTTGAGGGAGATAATTGGATTAGATATACATCACTTATCAATATTCGCCCTACCGTGAAAAATATGAGCATGTTGGTGGAAGACGAAAAAATACGTGATACAATGAGGAAAATTATAGAAAAACTTATTATATGAAAACACAAAGGACCCCAGCATTTTTAATGGCAAATCTTGGTAGTGAAGTAGCACAAATTTTCCAATTTAAAAATAACAATCATCTCGATATGGCAAAAAGTAGTGCAGAAAGAGCTTACAAGATAATTGATTCATTTATTGTCCATAGAGACGCAGGTGAAGGTAAGAAAGAAGTAGAAATTTTAAGAATGATTATTAAAGATTCTCTTTCAGAAAAACCAGAGCTACATATTAGTGAGGATGATTTAAATTCATATTTTACTCCTTTCGCTAAGCGAGTACTTTAACTCTCTCCACAATCATACTCTTCTGTCCATTTCGCTCTGACATCTTGCCTTTTACTGCCAAACATTTATCCGGAACAAAAGCACTTCGAAATTCTACAAGCGTTCGAGGGAAAACCACTGTCTCCAAGCTTCCTGAAAAGTCTGCAACTTTTACGAAGGCCATATTATCACCTTTTTTGGTAGTTATGGGTTTAATTTCTTCAATAATGCAAGCTAAAGTAACCTCATCGCCATCTTTTAATGTTTCTTTTGCTTTTTTAATATCCATATCTCTTTTGAGAATAACTTCACGATAGCGATCAAGCGGATGGCCAGAAATGTATAAGCCGAGTAATTCTTTTTCCCAGGCCAATTTATCCTGCATCGGAGCATTTGGAACTTCTGCGAGCTTTAGAGTTGGTACTGAAGATGTATCTGACATTAATCCAAAAAGGGAATCTTGATTGTCGGGTTGTTTTTCTCTTTCTTTATTATATGCAAGCAAGGTTTCTGTATTTCCAATAAGAACACCACGATCAATTCCAAAACTATCCAATGCCCCAGCTTTTGTCAGAGCTTCAAGAGATTTTTTATTGAGATTTTTGTCTTTTACTCTATCTAGGAAATTTGAAAGGGAGGTGAAATGTCCATTCTTTTTTCTTTCTTCAATAATCGCAGTAGCGATTCCTTGTCCGAAGTTTTTTATCGTTACAAGTCCGAAGCGAATGGTATCAGGGACATCTTGCTCTTCTTCTTTTCTCTTTACCACCGTAAACTGGCTGAAACTTTCATTGATATCTGGTGGAAGTATTGGAATACTCATTCTCTTGCATTCGCCGATTATTTCTGCGATTTTTTCTACATCTCCAGATTCAGCTGTAAGAACCGCTGACATATAAATAGCAGGAAAATTGGCTTTCATATATGAGGTCTGATATGCCACACGTCCATATGAAGCAGCATGAGCTTTATTGAATCCGTATGCAGCGAATGGTTCAATCAATTTCCATAACTGATCAGCTTTTCTTTTTCCTAATCCATTCTTTATTAATCCAGCATTGAGTTTTTCTTTTTGCTCCTCCATTTCTTTTGGAATTTTTTTACCCATAGCCTTTCGGAGCTTATCAGCTTCAAGCCAAGAATATCCACCCATTTTGATAGCAATCATCATAACGTCGTCCTGGTAGGTGACCACTCCGTATGACATATCGAGAATGTCTCTCATTCGTGGATCCAAATATTCAATTTTTTTAGCATCATGTTTTCGTTCTATATATTGAGGAATTGATTCAAGTGGACCTGGGCGATAGAGGGCAACCATGGCATTGATATCGTGTATTGTTGTTGGTTTAAGATCAATAAGGAATTTCGTCATTCCGGTACCATTGAGTTGGAAAAGGCCGGTGGTTTCGCCTCGAGCCAGCATTTCAAAAGTTCTCTTATCATTAAGTGGAATAGTTTCTATATCAATATCAACTCCATCGATTTTTTTCACACGTTCGACAGCATCAGCAAGAATTGAAAGATTCTTAATGCCAAGAAAGTCGAATTTAAGAAGACCGACGCCATCTTCACCGACAGCATGCATATCGTATTGAGTAATGATTTTTCTAATGGGATTACCACTTGCATCCTCTTTATTTTTCGTATCGTATTGAAGTGGAACATGTTCAGTTAGTGCATCAGGTGAAATAACAACACCAGCGGCGTGTACGGAGATGTGGCGTGCACAGCCTTCAATCTTTTTTGCCATATCAATTATTCTTTTTGTATCAGGTTCTTTGTTGTATGCATCCTTGAGTTCTGCAACTTCAGCCAGCGCACGGTCTATAGTCATGGGAAAACCTTGTGCACCAAGAGGGAT
>JAYTHA010000094.1:0-5289 GCA_043732935.1 Candidatus Tayloriibacteriota bacterium | reverse complement strand
AGCAATTGTTATGCACAGTCTATCAACAGTTAGCGGTCATACGACCACAGCTCGCTTTCAGCGGTTGTCCCCACTATTTATGACCTATAAGTGGTGCCCTTGGTAGGAATCGAACCTACATCAAGACCTTAGAAGAGTCTTGTTCTATCCATTGAACTACAAGGGCAATGAGAAGAATATAGCAGAAAAAAGCTAAAATTCAAAGGGATTAGAGAGATGGATCTGAAGGACCACTATACCCTTTCTTTGTCTGCTCTTGAAGATTTTTCTTGTTATTAAATTGATCAATAATATCAATGAGATCTTTCTTATTAAATACTCGAGCGGATGAATTAAATGAATTATCAGTACTCTGAATATCACCAGAAACCACTCTAGTATAGAGATTTATACCCCCAACAATAAGTATTACTGCGATAACACTACTTATGAACAGTATAAGTATCCAATCTACAAATGGATTTCGAGCAATTTCACGTACTGAATCTAGTAATGAAATGTTTGGAGTCTTGATGAATTTTTTCTTAATGAGATTCATGATTATTTTGTGGTTGTTAGTGCCCTTATATCCAATACAATTGACCATTTTTTATCATCGAGCGACATTTTCAAAGTATCAAAAGAGATACTGTAGGGTAAATTTTCAATTAAAATCAGAGCTTTCATAACATTGGCCCAAGTTCCCTTTATTTCAACAACACCTTTCAAATGAGAATTGGCGTTGATAATTGAAGAAAGAGCAACATCAGCGGAAGAAAGGTTGGTGATTGATTCTATAGCTTCAATAAAATTGACGACTTTATCATCAGATATGATAAGGACAGGCAATCTCATTCTATCATTCAAAGTATCGTTATATGTTTTCGCAAGTTCTTGCTCACGTTGTGCTCTTCCCTTTTCTAATTCAATTTGCTGTTGAGCCGAAGAATAATTCTCTGCTTGTTTAACGATAACGCCATATACATACCAATATCCAAAAGAAACAAGGAGTATCGATGCGAGTGCAAAAACTATCAATATATAGTGTCGGGAATTTATTTTCATATTATTGTTTGAAATGTATCCTCAAACCAAAAGAAATATCCTTACTCTTAGCAAGATCTGACAATGGCAATTCGACTCGAAGAACACTGGCATCCTGCTCAATTGCCCTTTTGAATTCAAGCAGAGATTCTCGTGTTAAAGCCTTACCCTGAAGCACCATTTCCAATGAAGAAGACGCGGTTGAAGTTCTCAAGATTTGGAATGAATAGAGAGCAACGGACTTGTTTTTATATTGTATTATTCTCTTTAACATATCAGAGAAAACCACATGGTCTTGATCGGCCTTAAGCTTTTGTAGGATGATAGAACTTTCAGATAATTCTCTTGAGAATTCTGCTGATCCATTATCCACTCTATTTTTCTGAAATGACTCGATTTTTTGTAAAGAATTTTTCTCTTGAGTGTATGAAAGAATAAATGAAGGAAAAAGAGAGATAATACCGACTGTGATTCCGCATGAAATGAAAAAGAGAAGAACAATAAAAATACGTGTCTTGTACTCCCTTTTCAAGGATTTTATTTCTGTTTCTGGTAATAAAGTATAGTGAATCATAAAGATATTATGGCAATGCGAGGCCGGCAGCTACGGAATATTCGAGTGAATCTTCGAATTTTAAAGTTGGAATATAATGATCGTTTGAAAATGCATTTCTCCAAACCTGTGCGACTTCAACTGGGATACGTGAATCTGGTGAAATATGCGAAGACTTACCAATACGAACAGCATCGCAACCAGATAAAATAATACGACTGATGGGCGTCCCCCCTCCATAGTCCATCCAATATGAATATACCCTACTCAATTCCTTTTGTAATAAAATAATATCTGCACCCTTTTCTATAATAATAGTTGAAGTAAAACAAACGACGCCTCCGCATACCACATAAATTCCGGTTTTTTTATTCATACTATGAACAATGATCTGGGTCTCTTTCGTATCATGAGAAACAACAGCATGTGCAATAGCTTTCGGTTGAATTTCAAAAGCAACAACTTCAAGTCCTGCAGACTTTATTATTCTCAGATACGTTTCAGCAAGTTCGCGAGGAGCAACGGAAACACTCACATATGGCTTGCCATTACTTACCGTATTTGGAATCACATCAAAAAAGAAAAGGGAGTCGGCTGGCGACAAAGGAACATTTTCTTCAAGCTTAAATTCAATATTCTGACGTATTTGATCTTCATTTGTCGTCGGAACTTCAGTTTTAAAAAGATACATTCTTTCTTCGGGTAAAGATGCCTTAACTGTCGTAATATTCAACTCTTGAGCTAGAGATGAAATAGCCTTAACCAATTCTGCCTCATTCTTTATATGGCCAGATTCTATAATTCCAGGAGCGAGTTCCCTTTTCCCATAGCGGTGAAGGCTATATCCATGAACATTTGTTGAATACTCAATACAATGGACAGCATCATCAGAAATATCCAATCCCGCATACGGAATATTGAGAAATTTCGGCGGAGGAAATAATTTAAAAAATGTTTTGGTAAACATACGATTATGCTTCCCTTGTATTATACCACTTTTTTATGTTTGAAGAATTCGATGATTGCGGGGATAAAAGAAGTCAGAACAATAACTATGATTATAGGCGTCAGATACTTTTCTGCGTTAGGAACGATATTTCCGAGCCCATACCCTAGTCCGAGCATTCCACAGCTCCATATGAAGCCTCCGATAATATTGTATTTAAGAAAAGTCTTGTATTCCATTTGAGCTACTCCGGCAACGATTGGCGCAAAAGTCCTGACGACAGGAATAAATCGTGCGAATATAATGGTTTTCTTTCCATGTTTTTCATAAAAAGCATGCGCTTTCTCAACATGTTTTTTCTTGAAGAAAAGCGAATCCTCTTTCACAAAAAGCATGGGGCCGGTTTTCTTACCAAATGAATATCCGACACTGTCACCTGCTACTGCTGCAATGAAACAAAGGATAAGTAGCCACCATATTGAAATCAAATTTTGTGAAGCCAGGAATCCTGCAGTAAAAAGAAGTGAATCTCCAGGAAAAAAGAAACCAAAAAAAAGTCCTGACTCCGCAAAAACAATAAGAACCACTCCAAGTAATCCAAGTGTTCGTATAATTGTTAATGGATCAATAATATCGTGAAGTGACATTGTTACTTTTATTTAGCCTTAGTTCCAGCTGGAATTGTTGAATTTGGCTCAAGCAATGAGAAATTTCCTTCGGGAGTTGCGGGCGAAGCGGGAGTAGACAGAGCAAAAAGCATTCCATTACTTTCAAAACCTCGTATCATTCTTGGTTCAAGATTTGTTATGAACATGCAGGTCTTTCCTACAAGAACTGTTGGATCTGGAAAATATGTTGAAATTCCAGACACGATTTGGCGAGTTTTAGGTGTGACAGTCTTATTTCCCAATTCATCAGTTACTTCAATCGTTTCAGCAAAATCAACCATAAGTTTCAATAGCTTATCAGTATCTGGAATTTTCTCAGCTGAAATGATTTTTCCAGCTCGTATTTCTACTTTTGCAAAATCATCATATGAAATCATAGTACTGATATCTTATACTTTAGATTGTCTTTTATCAAGAAAACTCTGGAGAATCAGAGCCGCTGCAGAGGCGTCGAGCATATCGTTTTTTCCTTGAAATCGTTCGGCATTGGCACTTGTCATAAATTCTGGTTCAAGATGTACGGTGAATCCCTCCTTTTCTAAATCCATTTTGAAATTCAAACTCTCAGGAAGAATAGTATTTGCCTCACCTTTATAATTCTTCGACTCCCCTATCACTATTTCTTTTACTTCATTTTTTTGAGCAATTTCTCTTACTTCGTTTACTGCATTCTGACTGGTCTTTATAACTTCAACAGGCAAAGCAAATACACAATCTGGGTCAGAGATTGCAATACCTATTCTTTTTGATCCGTAATCAATTCCGAGAATTCTCATAAGCCTATCTTAGAATACTTTTTTAGAATTGTCTTGTGGTATACTGGATCAATGACTGAGAGATATAAAAGAAAGCCGAATACTCACTGTAAAATTTGTGATAAGCAAATCTACAAAAGACCATCCCAAATGGAGCTGAATGGTGGCAATGTATTTTGTAGTAATGCATGTTATGGTAAATTTTGTAGGAATGAAAAACCTTGTATTATTTGTGGAAAAATGATTCTATCTAGTTTACATAAGAAAACTTGTAGCAGAGCATGTTCAAATAAAAATCGGGCTGGAATAAAATATGGAATAAGAAGACCAAATGACAAAGTTAAAAATCAGGAAATCATAAAAACCAGACTTATAAAGATGCGCGGAATGAAGTGTGAAATATGCGGCTATGGTAAGCATAGGATATTACAGATTCATCACAAGGATAGAAATAGATCAAATAATAATTTTGATAATCTGGAATTGATCTGTCCAAACTGCCATTGCGAAAAACATTATATTGAAAGAAATAAGACTTGAAAATAAAGAGAAAATATGAGAGTATCTATCATATTCAACACTACAACTAGTGCTTGAACAATATGGAAGCGTGGCTCGAGAGGTTGAAGGCACCGCTCTTGAAAAGCGGAACCCGGGCAACTGGGTCGTGAGTTCGAATCTCACCGCTTCCGCCAACACATTTTAGTATCGGCGTCAACTCACTTGCCTGAGCAAGTGATGCGACCCGAGTAGTACGAAAAACCACGACATAGATCGTGGTTTTTCGTTTCTTTAGACGAAGACCAGAAAATGATATAATTTTCTTATGCAAGAAAATACAAATAACAAAATAACTCAGATGCTCAACAAGGTACCAGAAGTCACTTTATACTTTTGGATCATTAAAATTCTCTGCACAACAGTCGGGGAAACGGCAGCTGACTTTTTGAATGTTAATTTGAATCTAGGCCTTACTGGTACCTCTGTTGTCACAGGTATTCTACTTGTCATTTCTCTCATTTTTCAATTCAGAGCAAAGAAATATATTCCAAGTATCTATTGGTTTACTGTTGCACTTGTAAGCGTGTTTGGAACATTAGTCACAGACAACCTAACTGACAAGCTTGGTGTGCCTCTTGAAACAAGTACTATTGTTTTCTCCGTATTGCTCGCATTAACATTCTTAGTTTGGTACCTCAAAGAAAAAACCCTATCAGTCCACTCAATTTTAACTACTCGCAGAGAGTCATTTTATTGGCTTACAGTTCTTTTTACCTTTGCACTTGGTACTGCATCTGGAGACTTGATGGCAGAAGGTCTCGGGCTCGGATATCTAGTTACAGG
>JAYTHA010000093.1:0-13926 GCA_043732935.1 Candidatus Tayloriibacteriota bacterium | reverse complement strand
GAGTATAAGCCATATTTTCAATGTCTTATAAACATAATCCACAGAGTTATCCACAGTTTTGGAATAAATGTGAACAAATAGGCCGTATTTTAAAAAGGACCACTTTCACTAAAACTATAGGACTTTACTGTGCGGGCAGGGAGAATCGAACTCCCGTCTCGTCCTTGGCAAGGACGCATTCTACCACTAAACCATGCCCGCAAATGTTGGAATATTATATATTAAATTATTGACCTATTCAATTCCAACACTGGTGCACCCGGAGGGATTCGAACCCCCAACGAACGGTCCGAAGCCGTGCATGATATCCATTTCACTACGGGTGCATTTCATCGAACATTCAGAATAGTATCATAATACTTAATTAAAAGCTTTTGCCAAGCCATTATCTTCCTAAGAAGGTCTATTCTATTTATGGAAACCCTCAAACAACCTTTATATTCGTTATTCTTTTTCGTATCATGCGGAGTTGGCTTGTAAATAGTTTTCTGGAAATCAGTCACTTTTATAGATAGTAATTTTGCCCAATAGTGCTCACAATTCTCGTTTCTATAAGGATAATGTATAAAAAGCCTATATTTGAGTAAGGAAAAGTCTGAAATTAAGTATTTTTTAATCCACTGCACCATCAAAATAATCATATTGGGATCAGAATTAATAAAAGCAAAACTTGTATCTTTCTTAGATCCCTCAGCCCAATAGAGCAATATCCCCGCACTAAAGAAAGGATCACCAATGAACTGGGTGAACTCTTTTTCAGCCTCCTTAACTACATTATTCTCTCTTACTATCCTCTTAGCTCTTAATGCAATACCTGTTCTTAATCTACCCCTTGCAACCCTATCCTTTAGACGGATATTTAGGTTCGTATTTTGCTCATCTGTCAAAGGAATATCCTTCAGCCACGCAGAAAGTGTGCTTTTGGGCACCTCCAACTCATTCATTATTTCATTATAGGAATGGCCTAATTTCCTCATATTTATAGCCATATTTTTTAATTGGACTCTATTACTCATGTTACATAACAGTATAACATAGGTACAGAAAGGCATGCAAACCATCCCAAAAACCTAGAAATATCTGAAATATCGTGTTAGAATCAACGCAATGAAAAACTCCCCTATTCCAACCGAAATAGTCGCAATTGTTGAAACCCTCGAGAAGGCGGGTTTCGAAGCTTTTCTTGTGGGCGGATGCACCCGGGATATATTGCTCGGAAGAATTCCAAAAGATTGGGATATTACAACCAATGCCACCCCCGAACAGATCATCCCTCTCTTTCCAAAAACCTTTTACGAAAATACCTATGGAACAGTAGGGGTTGTAAATGAAAATACTGAGGATGAGAAATTGAAGATTGTAGAAGTAACTCCATACCGTCTTGAAAGCTCTTATAGTGACCATAGACACCCTGATGAGGTCAAATTCAGTAAAAGTATTGAGGACGATTTAAAACGTCGTGATTTCAGTATTAACGCCATTGCCGTGAGTCTTTCAAAAGGAGCAATAAAAGACATAGTTGATCTGTTCGATGGTTTAAAGGACATAAAGGACAAAACTGTAAGGGCTGTTGGAAATCCTAATGACCGTTTCACTGAGGACGCTTTGCGTATGGTACGTGCTGTTCGTTTAGCCACAGAATTAGGTTTCAGTATTAACATTGATACAGAAAAGGCTATACTGAGCCATAGTTCCCTATTAAAAAAGATATCTACGGAAAGAATTCGTGATGAATTCGTGAGAATATTGATGTCTAAAAACCCCAAAGCAGGCATAGAAATGCTCGATAGACTCACCATTCTCGAACACATAGTTCCAGAATTACTTAAAGCTAAGAATGTAGAACAGAATCAAGCTCATGCATATGATGTCTGGGAACACCTACTTAGAACCTTACAACATTCAGCTGATAAGGAGTGGCCGATTGAGATAAGACTCTCTGCCCTATTCCATGACATAGCGAAGCCAGAGACCCGTCGGTTTTCACATGAAACAAATCAATTTACTTTCTACGGACATGAAGTTGTTGGTTCACGTGTAACAAAAAAGATACTTGAGCGAATGAAATTTCCCACAAAAACCATAGAAAAGGTAGTTAAAATGGTTCGTTGGCATATGTTCTTCTCAGATACAGAACAAATCACCATTTCAGCTGTCCGTAGGATGATCGTTAATGTTGGACGTGAGAATATATGGGATCTAATGAATATTCGCATCTGCGATCGTATAGGAACAGGAAGACCGAAAGAAAATCCTTATCGCCTAAGAAAATATAAGGCAATGATTGAAGAAGCCCTTAGAGATCCTGTATCTGTAGGTATGCTTAAAATTGATGGGAAACGCATTATGGATGTTACACGTGTAACTCCTGGACCTAAGATTGGCTCTATTCTTAATATTTTACTCGAGGAAGTACTTGAGGATCCGAAACTTAATACCGTAGAATACCTAGAAAATAGAACGCAAGAACTTATTAAGTTATCCGAAAAGGAATTGAAGACACTAGGCGATAAAGGTAAATTGAAGAAAGACGAGGTTGAAAATGAAAATATTGAGGAAATACGTAAGAAATACCATGTTTCATAAGAAACATTTCACCCACAAAGAGGCTGAGTATTTCACGTGAAACAAAATTAAATGGCTCTATTGAGCTATTTTTTGTTTTTATATACAAAAACAGCCGTATCAGAGAGAGCACGGCATTCTCAAGGTTAGATGATTATGAGATTACCATACAAAGCGATACGACTGCGTGAAATCCTGATCAAAGGAGCCAAATATGTGAACCACAGTTCACAAAACTCAACGAAAACTGACCGACAACTTCAACTAAGGGGAGTTTCGCATAGAACCTTTAACATAAACATTGCGTCCAACGAGCGTCGGACAAATAAATTGTGATTGTAAAGTTATGCTTACTCTGCCAAAGCTAACGAAGGGTTGTTTCCTCTTTGAAGAATTCCAAAAAGTTTACTACTACCCCTTACATTTTTGAAGAACAATTTCGACATCAATCCTCGGTTACTGACACCGTTGATCTGGAATCATTGTATCAAGTATAAAAGACATGTAAAGGACATTTAATAAAAATCTGTGGATAACTTGCTTTTCTTTTTGTCCTTTATAAAAGACAATCGAAATTTACTTCAGAGACAACTCAATGGGACAATGATCAGAACCGTAAACCATGTTGAGAATTCTAGCTTTTTCAACTTTTTTCAAAAGGGCAGGGGATAAGAAAAAATAATCCAATCTCCAACCAACATTTCTCTCTCGTGCGAATGTTTTCATATCCCACCATGTATATGCACCAACTTTTGTCGGATTTTGATGACGAAAAATATCTATATAACCGTCTTGAATAACTTGATCAATCCACGCGCGTTCTTGTGGAAGAAATCCTGTATGATTTTCATTTTCTTTTGGTCGAGCAATATCTATTTCTTCATGTGCTGTATTTACATCTCCACAGAAAATAATCTCGTATCCAGCTTTCCTTTGTTTATTAATATAATTCAAAAAAGCATCATAAAAACGCATTTTATAATCTAGCCTATCTGGTCCTCCAGCTCCATTGGGAAAATATGCAGTGATCAAAACAAATTTTAATCCTAATTGAGACTTTTTATCGTAAAATAATGCAAGAAATCGACCCTCTTGATCTAATTCCTCAACATCTAGGCCATATTCTACCTTTTCTGGTTTCTCTTTTGCGTATATAGCAACACCACTATAGCCCTTTCTCATTTTCGAATGATCAAAAAATGAATAATATCCAACTGGATTACGAATACCTTCTTCTAATTGCTCTGGATGTGCCTTAGTTTCTTGAATACAGAAAAAATCAGGAGATTGCTGTAAAAACCAATCAAATGAGCCTTTTTTTACATTTGCCCTCAAGCCATTCACATTCCAGCAGATGATGTTCATGGCTCTATGATATCAGAAAATTCTTTTTTACTCACTCTTCCTATGAAACTTCTTATGAATCTTTTTTAATTCAGTATCTGTAACATGAGTGTAAATCTGAGTAGTATTTATATTTGCATGACCAAGAAGCATCTGAACCGAACGTAAATCTGCTCCATTTCTCAATAAATCCGTTGCAAATGAGTGGCGGATGACGTGGGGCGTAACCTTTTTTGAAATTCCTGAATTAATAGCGTATTGCTTGATTATTCTCTCAACTGAACGGGAAGTTAACCTAAGTGAATCTTTTTTATTAAATTTTTCTTTTTGTTTTTCAGTTGTTTTACCTGCAATTTGCACAAAAAGCGCATCATCCATATCATCACGCTTATCTAGATATTTTTGCACTGAAGTCCGAGCATCATCAGAAATGAAAACAACACGAACTTTTTCTCCCTTTCCACGAACTGACATTTCATCAAGTTTGAGGTTTATATCTCGGGGTAGGGCACACAATTCCGAAACACGAAGACCTGTTGAAAAGAGGAGTTCAAGCATTGCCTTATCGCGCAATCCTCTGAGAGTTGAAAGATCAGGAGCTTTCAGTAAACGCTCCAATTCTTCAATAGTAATGAGATCCAGGGACCTTTCAGGCACCTTTGCGAGCTCAATTCTATCAGGGGATAGGGAAATTATGTTTTGACGAGCCAAATATTTAAGAAAAGCACGTAATGCAATCAAATAATAATTCTGAGTGCGCTTTTTTAATGTTGTAGATGCCTTTCCTTTTTCACTTTTTGTCTCTTGTCTATTAAGCCAAATGCGGAAATCGCGCACGACATTATCAGTAATATCTTTCGAGTCTTTGAGCTTTGTATAGTCAAGAAAACGGCTCAAATATTGATCATAATTGCGAACAGTATTGAGACTGCGACCCTTTTCTATTTCAACATACTGGAGAAATTCGGTTTTTAAGTCTTTAAGATTGTGCGACATGCTCAAAGTATAGCAATATCTCACTTTATTTACCAAATCTTGCCGTCATACGACGACAGGTCCGTTTGGCTTTGGCCTCACGGCTTGCCTTTTTAAGCCCTTCATGCTAGTATATTTCACATGTTAACGACACGACAGAAGACTAATATCATCAAAACAGTCGCTATTCACGACAAGGACACTGGTTCTCCAGAGGTTCAGATTTCAATTTTAACTAAGAGAATTGAAGAATTGGCTAGTCATTTGAAGAAACATAAGAAGGATAATCACTCACGACGTGGTCTTCTCGCTATGGTAGCGGATCGACAGTCTCATATGAATTATCTCAAGAAGAAGTTTCCAAAGCGTCATGCAAGTATTGCAAAGAAGCTTGATATCAAAGCAAAATAAGTTTTTGTTTTAGTGGTATAATCTCTCTAGGAGTCGTTTTCATTTTAATAATTTAGTTAGTAATTTTTTATATGTCAGTAATTAAACATAAAGAACAGCGTGTCGGTGTTTTCATCGATACGCAAAACATTTATCATAGTGCGAAGAATCTCTATCATTCACGAGTGAATTTTGGACAAATAGTAAAAGACGCCGTAGGGGAGCGATCCCTTATCCGTGCAGTAGCATATGTGATAACAACAGAAGCAGGGGACGAGAAAGCGTTTTTCGAGGCCCTTACAAAAATGGGAATAGAAACGAAGACAAAAGATCTTCAGATTTTTGGCAGTGGAGCAAAGAAGGCAGATTGGGATGTTGGTATGGCGATAGACGCAGTAAAACTCGCACCAAAACTCGATGCAGTCATTCTTGTAACAGGGGATGGGGACTTTGTTCCACTCGTGCAGTATTTACAGGTGAATGAAGGTTGTCAGGTAGAAGTAGTTTCATTCGGAAAATCAACATCATCAAAACTACGTGAAGTAGTAGATGATTTCTTTGATCTTGATGAAAATGTAGGGAAGTATTTAATTGGTCAAAATAGATTTCAAAGTAAAGGCAAGCCAGGCTCACGACCGCACTTCAAAAAGCGCGGGCCAAAGGACGCAACGCTCGGAACAGTTGCAGATGATATAGCGGATTTGTCAGGACAGGAATAAAATTTTTTCATTACAACTTAAAAGACTTTGGGGCGGAAGTTCTCAGGGTCTTTTTTGTTTGGTAAAATACAGATAATTATTAGTCTAGTGTATTTAAAATATGAAAGAAATAAATAACATTGCATTATTTGAAGGGAGGGAAATTAGAAGAGAGTGGGATCCAAAGCAAGAGAAGTGGTATTTTTCAATTGTCGATATAGTACGCATCCTAAGTAACAGCAGTGATGCAAGAAATTACTGGAAAGTTCTGAAAAATCGCTTAAATGAAGAGGGTAGCGAGTTGGTTACAAAATGTAACCAACTGAAAATGCAGGCATCAGATGGAAAATACTATCTTACAGATGTTGGGGATGAAGAAACTATACTACGACTTGTACAATCGGTACCTTCTCCGAACGCCGAGCCGTTTAAACTTTGGTTAGCTCAGGTAGGCAGAGAAAGGTTGGAGGAAATTCGTGATCCTGAATTGGCCATAGACCGCGCTAAAGCAATTTACGAACGAAAAGGCTATCCCAAGGAATGGATCGATAAGCGAATGCGTGGCATCAATGTTCGTCATTCTTTAACTGATGAATGGAAAAATAGAGGTGTGAAGAAAGGCCAGGAATTTGCAATCCTTACTGATGAAATTTACAAGGGTACTTTTGATATGACTGCACAGGAATATAAGAAACATAAGTCGCTTGATAAAGAAAATAATCTTCGGGACCATATGAATGACATCGAACTTATTTTGACGATGCTTGGAGAGGCTACAACGACTAAATTTACGCAGGAGAGGGATTCCCGCGGGCTCGATCCATTACAAAAAGATGCAAAGGATGGCGGAGGAGTAGCAGGAAGAACGAGGAAGGATATTGAGAGGCAGGGAAATAAGAAGGTCATACAGAAAAGTAATTTTTTACCGAAAGTTGGGAAATTAAAAAATTGATAAAAGGAAACCGCACATTTCTGGGCGGTTTTTTGTTGGCAATCAATAATACTGACCACGAGGTGGGCATAGCGTCTGAGGATCTCTTTTATCCTTTTTCACAGTCAGGAGTGGCTTGTCCCGAAGGAAGTCTTTGGTTGTGAGCAGGTTTGTATACAACTTTATTGAATTCGTGAAGATTCTTTTATTCAATTCAGAACCTTCCACACCGAGAATGGAGAGTGCTAGGACACTTTGATCAAAACCAAAGTTTATTCGTCCCACATACCTCACCTTTCCGTATTCAATAATAGCCATATCACCGAGCTTAAAAGTGCTCGTCACTTTGACTTCCGGTCTCCGACCACCGTCTTCGCTGAAATGATGAGGGTTCAATGATACATGCCACAGATCACCACTGAAGACACCTGGATAGTGACTATTGCTGACAGAACAGCGACTCGAGGTGAGAAAAGGAAAGTTATCCCAATTCTTCCAGAGTTGCGATTGACCATCAAATCCGACGAGTGAGAAGTGGGTTAGTGTCATGGCGCGAGTAATTTTCATAGTATATCTTTCTGTACTGGTGTTCGTTGGCACACCTACTTAAAGCCGTGGTTGTAATGAACTTATCTTTCTGCAATCATTATAGCAGTTTGTCAAACATTTGAGTTATATCATTGACATTATTAAGTAACATAAAGGCTAAGTAGAGCCGTATTTGTATATACTTACATACTTTGTCGGTTTAAATTGACAATAATTAGGCAAATTGCTATGATATTACTATGCAAATTAAGAATCCAGCAATACTACAGAAGCTTGAAAAGGCTGGCTTTAATGCCAAAGAGGCCTTGGTCTATGTATCTTTGCTCGAATTAGGAGGTGCTTTTCCATCTAGAATTGCCGAGTATTGTGGACTCAAGAGGAGTACGGTCTACAATGTGCTTGTTACACTCTTCGTTCGGGGAATAATTAATGAAATCGAAAAAAGGAATAAGCTCTACTATCAAATAGAGAGACCAGAAAAGGTTGTTCGATATGCAGACAGTAGGATCAAGCGTGCAGAAGAGGAGTCAGATCGAATGAAATCAATTCTTCCTGATATCGAAGGAATGTTTGGTTCGCTTGGCACTCGACCAAAGGTTACTTACTTTGAAAATATCGAAGGAATATTAAATATCTACGAAGATATGGTTGCAACTGATAAAAAATATGAGATGCTGGCTTTTTCAAACGCAAAAGAACTTGAAAATGTATTCCCAGAGAAATTTTTTGAAGATTTTAGAAAATCTAAAGAGAAAATCTGCATAACAACGCGGGGAATCGTTCCAGACACAGAAGCGGATAAAAAATATAATGAAAAATTCTTTGCAGGGTACAAAAAAGAAGTGATTCCTGAGTTGCGACATATATCTGCAGACAAATTTCCTTTTAAAGGCGAAATTACACTCTACGCAGATAAGAAAGTTTCTATTGTTAACTTGAACAAGGAATACCTTACAGGAATCATTATTGAGGATGAAACCATTTACAGCATGATGAAAATGATATTTGAGCTCTCATGGAATTCTAAATTAATAATGCTATAGTTATAACTATGAACTCCAAACAATATACCCTTGAAGTCGGCGGTAAGACTCTTATCGCAGAATTTAATGACTTAGCAGAACAGGCGCATGGCTCAGTTATGCTTCGCTATGGTAATACTGTAGTGCTTGCAACAGCTGTGATGGGCAAGGAACCAAAAGACTCAGACTTTTTTCCACTGACCGTTGAATACGAAGAAAGATTCTACGCTTCAGGAAAAATTCTCGGTAGTAGATTTATGAAAAGAGAGGGAAGGCCGAGCGATGAGGCAATTCTTTCTGGAAGAATTGTTGATAGGACAATACGGCCACTTTTTGAACAATATATTCGTCACGAAGTACAAGTAATACTCACAGTACTTGCACTCGGAAACGGGGATTTGCATACACTCGGAGTCATTGGTGCTTCTCTTGCACTCGCAACTTCGCATATTCCATGGAATGGCCCAGTTTCTTGTGTTCATGAAACGAATCCAAATTTTAATCTTATAGCTTGCGGTAAAGACGGACTTATCAATATGATTGAGCTGGGTGGAAAAGAAATAAGTGAAAAAGATGCAAACAACGCACTCGTAAAAGCGAGTGAAGAAATTGAAAAAATTCAAATTTGGCAAGAAAAGATTTTTAAAGAAATTGGAAAGACAAAGAAAATAATTCCGAAGCCAGTATTGACTACCGGGACTGAAGAACTTTTTACAAAAGAAATTGAACCAAAGCTAAAAGAATATGTTTTTTCTGGTCCTGGTAAAGATAAGATGTCAGAAATTGCAGATATTTGGATGAAATTATTTAATGAAAAATTTCCAGAGGGCAATTCATCTCTCGCAGCTGAATATCTTGATGGAAAAATCAATGATTTGATACATAACGAAGCAATTGATAATGATAGAAGAGCGGATGGAAGAACACTCGATGAAATACGACCGCTTTTTGCAAAGGCTGGAGGAGTTTCTCCAATACTACACGGTTCAGGAATATTTTACCGAGGTGCAACACATATACTTTCTGCTCTCACACTTGGAGGACCTGGCGATGCGCAAATAACTGATGGAATGGAAATAGCTGAAGCAAAAAGATTCATGCATCATTACAATTTCCCTCCATTTTCAACAGGTGAGACAGGAAGAATCGGCGGAACTAATAGAAGAATGATTGGTCATGGTGCATTGGCAGAAAAGGCATTACTTCCAGTTATCCCAGCAAAAGAAGTATTTCCTTACACAATCAGAATCGTATCCGAAGCATTTTCATCAAACGGATCAACATCTATGGGTTCGGTCTGTGGATCAACACTTGCTCTTATGGATGCAGGAGTTCCTATCAAGGCACCGGTTGCAGGTATTGCTTCTGGACTTATGATGCGTGAGGTAAAACCTGGGATGATTGGCAAGGTACTCGGTAAGAAAAAATATGAGTACAAAGTATTAACTGATATTCAAGGTCCAGAAGATCATCATGGCGATATGGATTTCAAAGTTGCAGGAACTCGAGAGGGTATTACAGCCATTCAAATGGATGTAAAAGTTAATGGGATTCCATTGAAAGTCTTTGAGGAAGCTTTCGAAAAAGCAAAAGTTGCACGATTTAAAATCCTAGACCTTATTGAAAAAGAAATTTCTGCTCCACGAAAAGATATTTCACCAAATGCACCGAAAATCCTGACTTTGGCTATACAACACGAGCAGATAGGCTTCATAATCGGTTCTGGAGGCAAAACTATTAAAGAAATAAAAGAAAAAACACTTGTTGATGAGATTTCTATCGAGGATGATGGTTCAGTATTCATAACGGGGAAAAATGGCAGTGCGGAAAAAGCAAAAGCTGTTATAGAAAGCTTATTGAAGGATTTTAAACCTAGAAGGTAGAATCAAAAATATCCAAATTTTATAAAAAAGAAATAAAGAGTTATACTTAGGGGAATGAATAATGAGGACAATTTACAATCTAAGATTGAGTCAATACTTCCTAAAAATCTAATTCCGCAGGAACATCCTCTGCATATGCTTGATAATCAAGCGGATCCAGAAACAAAACCGAAAATCATATTACAAAAATCAATTCGCACCTATGAAAGCGATGTGGCTGATGCTATGTCTAATAAAAAAACCTCAGTAATGAGCATGGCTATTGCTGAGAATAAGAGGAGAACAGGTGAGGAATCAATTTCTAGTTCTGAGCCGTCACAAATGGGACGTAAGATTTTTACCATTATTATAAGCATTATTTTAATTGCAGTTGGACTTGGTGGTGGATACTATTTGTATTTACAAAGTCCTCTAGCACCACACACGGTTCCTGCAACAAAAATTAAAATACCAAGTATCATCACGCCAGACTCTCAAAAACTTTTAGCAGTAAGTTCTGCGAAGGAAAATCAGTTGATTAGAATCATTTCAGAAGCATTACAAGGAACAGAAATCACGAATGATTCATTGAATGAATTCATCTTAACTCAAACAAATGGTTCAACGACTCTCAGAGTGCTTGGGCAGGATTTTATTCAAAGACTAAATATCAGCATACCTGATACTCTTCAACGTTCACTTACAGATCAATGGATGCTCGGAGTTTATGGTGCTGAAGATCAGAAAATACCTTTTATGGTATTCAAAACTGACTTTTTTCAAAATGCTTTCGCAGGAATGTTGAAATGGGAATCATCTATGCCCGATGAACTTGCTGTCTTATTAAATTATAGAGAGAAAGCTCAGCCAAGTGATGTAAATAGCACAACTTCAATCGCATCATTCTTCACTATCCGCGGAAAATTTGAAGACAGGACCATTCTAAATAGGGATGTGCGTGAATTTAAAAATGAAAGAGGAGAATTGCTTGTCTTATATTCATTGATTGATAAAGATACACTCATTATCACCACATCGGAAGCGGTACTTAAAGGTCTTATTGAGAGGATTGAAAAACAAACTTACATAAGGTAAAATAGGTACATATGAATAAGAAAGATTTAGCCTATTTCAAGGTAAAACTGGAAAAAGAGAAAACTCTTCTTGAAGAAGAACTTGGCACTATTAGCCGTGTAAATCCAAACAATCCGAGCGATTGGGAAGCTACAACGACGGATATAGAGGTTGACAGTGCAGATGAGAATGAAGTTGCCGATAAAATGGAAGAACTTGAAGAAAATAAAGCTATCCTTAGTAAATTAGAACCTCAGTTAAACGAAGTAAAAGCAGCTCTCGAACGAATAGATACTGGTAAATATGGAATCTGTGAAGTATCTGGTGATCCAATAGAAAAAGAAAGATTAGAAGCAAATCCATCAGCTCGTACATCTCTAAAGCACATGAAGTAAGAAGGGAAGGAAAATTCGCATTAAAGAATTTTCTATTTCTTGAACATTTCTTGATTCCGTCTTTATAATTTCTTAATCTCATTAGTGTATAGTGGTCGCTATGAGCATATCAAAAACATTTTGTGCGCAATTATCAGGTTTACAAACGCATATTATTACTATTGAGGTAGATTTATCGAATGGCTTGCATGCATTTGCTATAGTGGGTCTTGGAGATAAAGCGGTGGAAGAATCGAAGGATCGTATTTCAGCAGCTATAAAGAATACAGGGTATACTTCTCCGAAACAAAAGAATCAAAAAGTGGTGATTTCACTTGCACCAGCAGATATTCGCAAGGAGGGTCCGTCTTTTGATTTGGGGATGGCATTAACATATCTCTGTGCAAGTGGAGATATAGATTTTGATCCTGAAGGAAAAATATTTCTCGGCGAGCTTTCACTTGAAGGAGATATAAGAAAAGTAAGTGGTATTTTACCTCTTGTCCGAGGGGTGAAGGAAAATGGTTTCAAAGAAATTTTTATTCCTTGGGATAATAAAGAGGAGGCAGGGTTAGTGCAAGGAATTAAAATATATCCAGCAAAAACCCTTGATCAAATAATAGGGCATCTGATTGGCAGAAAAAATTCTGAAATAGAAGTACAAAAACCAACAATTATTGAGAATAGTACTGAAAACTTTGATATAGATTTTAAATTAATAAAAGGTCAAGAAATTGCAAAGAGGGCCTTGGAAATAGCAGCTGCTGGTGGACATAATATTGCAATGTATGGACCTCCAGGAACCGGGAAGACAATGCTTGCAAAAGCATTTCAGACAATTCTTCCACCATTACTTCATGATGAAATTATCGAAGTTACAGGTATTCATTCCATAGCCCGAATTCTAGAAAAGCCTTATATTGCAAGACCTCCTTTTAGATCACCACATCATACTTCATCATATGCTTCACTTGTTGGCGGAGGGCCATTTCCCAAACCTGGCGAAATAACTCTTGCACATCGAGGTGTTCTTTTTCTTGATGAATTTCCAGAATTCGATAAGAAGGTAATAGATGCGTTGCGACAACCACTCGAAGATCTATCGATAACCATTTCGCGTGCACGGGGCACATTAACCTTTCCAGCACAATGTATTCTCATCGCTTCTATGAATCCTTGTCCTTGCGGATATGGTAAAGAGAAAAACTGCACATGTTCTGAGCGTGATATTTCAAATTACAAGAAAAAAATCTCAGGACCAATCGTAGACAGAATTGATTTATGGATTTCTGTTTCAAAAATTGAATATGATAAATTATCAGATAGTTCAAAAGATACGGAGAATTCTAAAACGATGCGAAAAAGAGTCATTCACGCAAGAGAATTACAAAAAAAGAGATTCGAAAAATATAAAATAAAGAATAAAAAGTATAATAGTGAGATGAGTGTGTCTGATATTGAAAAAATGATTGTACTCAAGAAAGACGTACAGGAAATTTTAAAAAGCTCTTCAGAGAGACTTGGTCTTTCGGCACGAGCATATCATAGGATACTTAAATTATCACAAACAATAGCTGATCTTGAGAATTCAGAGGAAATAAAGAAGAATCATTTACTCGAAGCATTACAGTATCGACAAAAAGGATTTTAGAAAGGATTTTCAGCGCCTCGAATTTCAAAGTGAATGTGAGGACCTGTTGTATGTCCAGTCATACCAATCTGGGCTATAGTCTGACCTTGTTCAACATGATCACCAATAGATACAAAGTTCTTGAGATTGTGAGCGTAGAGCGTCTGAGTTCCATTAGGATGAGAGATAATTACATAATTACCATAACCTCCATTCCATCCTCCATTTTTCATATTTGCGATAACTGTTCCTTTCGCAGCAGCGTGAATTGGAGTACCAATAGAATCAGCTAGGTCAACAGCATTGTAACCATGTAAATCTTGTGATTTGTGACCTCCATCAATTGGACGTATATAATATCCAGGATAAAAAGGACCATGAGCATCGTGTAAGGGATTAGAAGAACTTTTTCTTGAAGCAATAATTTTAGGAACTACAGCAACTACTGGTTCTCCATCTGGAATAAGAACAATATCTCCAACATTAAGAACTGAGGACAGAGTTAAATCATT
>JAYTHA010000092.1:0-2513 GCA_043732935.1 Candidatus Tayloriibacteriota bacterium | reverse complement strand
TATTGGCTTCAGCAAGTGGAAGAACTTTGCCCTTCCATACAATAGTGACCGCAGAAAGTATTCGATCATGACTGGTACTCCACATAGTTGAGCTTGGCAAGGACTTGAGGCTCATAATTCTTTCCTCTGCTTCAGAAAGATTATATTGGGCATCTGCGAAAATACATTTCAAAAAGAAACGATATTTTGAGAGACTTTTATCAACTAGTATATTCTTTTGATCGACTTCTTTTATTTTTCCAAGATCAATCAGATAAAAATTCAATTTATTCAATGATTTCGTCGCTCTATCTGAAAGCAAATTAAGCAATGATTGCGCTTTATTATTTGAGCTATCGATATCAAGCACAAAAGATAGATAAAGAATAGGCTTAGGTGAGAGCTTTCCTTCAATTACAAAAAAGTCTTTCAATGAGCTTAGGAGTTCTTTTGTATCAGTAAGAAATTTCTTATTACCTGTTGAATATCGTTTACTAAAAGAATCGCAAAGATTTTCTAATTCAGCCACATCCTTTTCAATTTTAGGATCAGAAGTTGATGAATACAGCAGATTAAGATTCCATTCGTTTTTTTTCATTCTGATTATTTTAAATTAAATTTAAATTCCACACACCTCCTTTATTTCTTTGATTACCTCTTCGGCTTCAGGAGATTTTATTCCTATATCTTTCAAATAATGCTGATTATTGTAAATATCCATACATAGAACAACACCTTTACTTAATAATGTTTTTTTATGAGCATTTGAAAGAGAGATCAGGCAAGTAAAGGGATGCAAATGTAATTCTTCTATAATATCCTGCAAATTACCCTTTTGAGGATAATTCCATCCGAGCATTTTTATTTTCTGACATTCACCATATTTGATCGCTTGATCTGTGAACTTCGTATTTGTTACCAGCCAACCCTCATCGAGTTTTCGCTTCTTGCCTCCATAGTCAAACATATTTTCTTTCAAATCATCGAAGCGAGCCTTTATATAGAGCGCAACTTTAATATCAGATTTCATACCGAGCTCATTGTGAAATTTCGCTTCAACCATTATCAATTTCTCCTTGTTCCAAGCCACCACATCAACTTCATGCGGTACACAAGCTCCGAGCACCGTTTGATCTGTCAAAGTTTCGTATTCCCAAGCTTGGAAGATCTTTGCGATATATTTTTCAAAAGGAAAGCCGTCAGGACCGAGCTCAGAAAGCGCTCGGCGAAGCGAATATTTGACTGCCATTGGCATTGAATGCTTGCGAAGAAGCTTGAATGCTCGTGAATAAATTTCACTGGTCGGCATACCATCGTACATCTCTTTTCCAACATGATCTATGACTTCCTCGATAATTGCATCATTTCCACCGGCATTTTTTAATGAATCTATGAGCTTACTCTCTTCAAAAAGCTCTTTGGTACCATCAGCTTTGGTAATTGTGATTAAGTGGTTCATGGGAAAATTGTAACATAGCGTTGACTTATTTTCACCTTGAATTATACTTAGTTCATTAGTGGCTTCGGCCTCCGAGATTCCCCGCCTTGTTGGCGGGGTTTCGATTTTTAGGTAATCAGATAGACCAAGCAATACAGATTCAAAATCTTCTTGATTCACCATGCCAATTTTCCTCAGTAATCTTTTAGTACTAATATTCTTTATTTGCGTAAGGCACGCCCATGATGGACCAAATTCATGATCTATTTTTCTGAAGTGCTCACTACTTCTTACTTTTGAAGTGAGCGAGATAGTCCATATCATATTTGCATTGAATTTTTTAATAATTAGAACAGGTCTTTCGAAATTCTCATTTTTACCATTTGATTCAACACCTATATTTATACCCAATGAACACCACCAGACTTCTCTTTCGTGAAAAAAGAGGTTTCTATCAATTATCTTCGTATCTAATCTTTTTTTAACTTGATTCCAGCTATCAAAATTTTTCTCCATTTTGTAAAATTAAATTAATAATTCGACAAGTGTAGCAAAAAGTTATTAAGAAATTATCAAAATGGAATCAAGAAGTAATGAAGATTTAAGAAAATTAGATAAAAGAAAACAGGCTGTCATTGCTGACCGCCTGTGGAAATCTTAAGTGACTTGTTATGTTTCAAGGTGTCACTACATTACCTTGTCTCCGAACACTTCCCTTCGGAAGTTTTCGTTTCTCTGTTCCTGTTGTTCTGCCGAGTTCAAACCATTCTGTCGTGCGAACTCTATCGATATCAGATAGTATTCGATCGACCATCCTCTCTGGCTTCGACTTTTAGTGAACTCCCATATGGAAGTGTCATCTACAACAGTAACGAGGTTGAGTCGTTTAAATATCATGAGCGCCACAAGCACTTGTCCTTCGGGAGCTTTAACGTAGGCTTCTCCCTTAAAAACAGTGCCTCCAGCTTTCACAAGTTCAGCAACTTCTTTGGGATTTTTCATAAACTTACTCATAATATTATACACCTTTTAATAGGGTACGTCAATAGTATCAAGACCACCTATTTTATTGAATAATCCCCCCTCCCAAACAAAC
>JAYTHA010000091.1:0-3726 GCA_043732935.1 Candidatus Tayloriibacteriota bacterium | reverse complement strand
AGATCTTTAAGAAAAGCTGTGTCGAGCTTAACACCCCTTGTATCCATTTTTTCAATAATAGGAATAATTGGTCCTTCAATATCATCGAATACTTTTTTTAATCCCCTCTTTTCAAGCTCTGTAAAAATTATCTTTGATGCTTCAGCGAAATTCTCAGTTTTTGCAAATCCCAAAATATCCTCAAGTTTCGGATCAGTTATATCTGAATTAAGAAGCCAGAGTACAATAGAGGCTTTCACCAATTCATCCTTTGGAATATCTTGCTCAACTTTTTTTGCAGCTTCTTTATTATCTTCATCTGAATTTTCCAAACCGAGAACAGTTTTTAGTCTCTTGCCCAATGCCCGAAAATCTAATTCATTGAAAAGAGCGAGTGTTTTTTCAATATCAATTCCTTTTTTAAATTCCTCAGGCAACACAAAAGTAATTGGTGCATCACGACGGATAGTTGCAAGCATCTTACTGAATTCCGCCTCTTCTTTGCCCTCCTTAAGGAGATTAATTATTCTTTCGGTGATTCCTGCTTTCTTGAACTTCGTATCACTTTTATCCAACTCTTTATATATATTCTCAATTGTCCCAAATGTAGAAATAAGTATTGTCGCGGTCTTTTCACCGATACCCGCAATACCGATTATATTATCTGATGGATCTCCCCTAAGACCCTTGTAATCCGGCAAGAGCAGTGGACCAAATCCGTAACGCTCCTTCACACCTTTTTCATCATAGATAATCGTATCCTTGATTCCCTTTTTCAAAGTATAGACCTGAACTTTTTTGCCAGTTACCAATTGCAATGTATCCATATCACCTGATGCAATAACAATTTCAATATCAGGATTGCCTTTTAACTGTTCAACGATAGTTCCGAGCATATCATCAGCTTCAAATCCTGGCTTATCGTACATAGGAATATTAAAGGCTTTAAAAATATCTCGGGATCTTTTCATTTGCGCAACAAGGTCATCTTCGGCCTTTTTTCGTCCCGCTTTATAATCTTTGTAAACTTCATTACGGAATGTTGGTCCTGGAAGATCATAGCAAGCGACAATATAATCTGGCTGTAGCTCATCGATAATCTTCATAAGCATAGTCGTTACACCATAAAGTCCTCCTGTCGGCTCACCTTTTGCAGACACGAAGTCCGGCAAAGCATGATATGCCCTGTGGAGAATTGCATGGGCATCGAGGAGTACGAGTCGTTGAGGTTTTGTCTGTTTTTCTGTCATTAATCACTATTGTACCTCAAATTTACGAGAATGCTCATCCACAAACTCACAATAAATTTTAATATGATTCTCCGGTAAAATCTCTTTCACATTCTCCGGCCATTCGATAATAATTAAATTATTCGGATTATGAACCAATTCTTCAAAATTAAGCACTTGCAATTCCCTGCCATTATCAAGACGATATGCATCAATATGAATGAGCCTTTTAAAATGATTGTGTTTTGTTTCGTATAATTTTTCAATAACAAAAGTCGGGCTCGTAGTTGCTTCTTTAATCCCGAGCTCTCTTGCAATAGCCTGAGTAAAAGTAGTCTTCCCTGATCCAAGATTTCCATAGAGGCCGACAACAGTAGCTTCATCATTTTTTAAAGGCAAAGAGGCCAGCCATTCATGTGCCAGTTTTTGTGTTTCTTCCAAGGAATTGCTGGTAATCGTTTTCATGGTTGAATATTAGCATAAAAAAAGACCGGTACCGCAACAACTGTTGCTAGTACCGGCCGAAGCGCTCATATGCATCATCTGCACACCGCCACCCCACTCGGAATGGCAACCGCACCGCTATAACCTACGCTGGCGCCGTAACCACCAAGGACTCGCGCGCCATTACCTCCCAGTATAGTTCCGCCGTAACCGGAAAGGACTTGCGGAGCTTGATACTGAACTGGAGTGTAGGAGACATCGGTGTTGTTCCAAGTTTGCACCTGGACAGCAATCTGAGTTCCGCACTCGGTCACCACTTTGCTGGCATACACATCAGAACCTTCCGAGTGGTGATAGTTATAGCCGAAACCGACAAAGGAACGTTCCTTGCACGGGCGCGGTTGAGGTGGTAGTGAACTCGCCATGATAGGCTCCAAAGAATTTGGCGGATACCATGCGTGGTGTGGACCGACAGGAAGGTTGTTACGGACAGAACCACAACCTGTGACCAGCACCGCAACGACGCCAATCAAAACTAACGTAAACATGTTTTTCATAACAAAGGTCTTTCTGTTTTCGCCAGGACTTCATTGCCCCGACTACTTGATATATACATTATACCATATACAGACACAAAGTCAATAGAAGTCAAATTATCCTTGTACGCTATAATAAAAGCCATATGATTCACTTTGATGAGGATAAGCAAAATCGAAAACTAACTGATCTTCATAAACGAGAGGAGGAGGAGCTTGTTCAATTGCTCTCTACGAAATATGGCGTTGAATATATTGACCTGTCAGTTACTCTCATAAATACTGACGCATTAAGACTTATAGAGGAAAAAACTGCGAGGGAAAATAAAATGGCGGCTTTCTCATTAGTAGATAAAAAACTAAAAATTGCAGTGCGTACTCCAGATGATACGAAAATACAGGAATTTATTGAAGATTTGAAAAATAAAGGGTACGCCGTAACTCTCTATATTTGCTCAATGGCTAGTTTGGAAAGAGCCTGGGCTTCTTACAAAGATTTATCTTTTGCATATGAAAGTAAGGCTGGTTCTCTTGAAGTATCAAGCGATGAAATTTCTGAAATAATCGAAAAGGCAAAGAGCTTGCCGACAATTATTTCTATTCTCAAGAACACTCTATCAATGAAAAAGAGTTATCGAGTATCTCGCATACTGGAAACTATTCTTGCTGGAGCAATGGCAACAGAAGCATCTGATGTCCACATTGAACCTGAGGAAGAATATATTCGTCTTCGCTATCGTCTTGATGGAGTGCTCGTAAATGTGCTTGATTTTGATAAGGAAACCTACGCCCTTCTCCTCTCACGCATTAAACTTCTTTCTGGTCTTAAATTAAATATAAAAAAAGATGCACAAGATGGAAGATTCAGTGTGCATGTAAAAAATGTAGATATTGAAATTCGTACATCAATACTCCCTGGTGCATACAATGAATCTGTCGTTATGCGTATTCTCAATCCAAAGTCTATTGGAGTTCCTCTCGAAGAACTTGGTATTCCACCGAAGCTCCTATCTGTTATATTGAAAGAAATAGATAAACCAAATGGAATGTTGCTCACAACAGGTCCAACGGGTTCCGGTAAAACAACAACTCTTTATGCATTCTTGAAAAAAGCTCACAATCCGACGGTGAAGATTATCACTATCGAAGACCCTATTGAATACCATCTTCCTGGAATTGTTCAGACACAGACTAATGATAAGGGTTACACATTCCTCGATGGACTTCGTTCTGCCCTACGACAAGATCCCGACATTATAATGGTCGGTGAAATTCGAGATGGAGAAACAGCAGCTATCGCTATTAACTCTGCACTTACAGGCCACCTTGTCTTTTCTACCCTTCACACCAATAGTGCTGCTGGATCATTCCCAAGACTTATTGATCTCGGTATCAATTCAAAAATAATGAGCTCAGCTATCAATATAGTTCTTGCTCAACGTCTTGTTCGTAAGCTCTGTGAATTCTGCAAGAAGCCAAGTCCACTTGAAGGGGCTATAAAAGCTGAGATAGATAAAGTTGTTACAACAATATTCGAT